>JANYFQ010000719.1 GCA_025362615.1 Hymenobacter sp.
CCTTCCCGGTGGTGCTCTACTACCACGGCGGCGGCTGGGTCATCGCCAACCTCGACACGTACCACGCCTCGGCTCAGGCGCTGTGCGAGCAAACCGGGGCCGTGGTGGTGTCGGTAGCGTACCGGCAGGGGCCGGAGCATAAGTTTCCGGCGGCGCACGAAGACTCGTTTGCGGCCTACCAGTGGGTGCTGAAAAACGCCGCCACCATCAAAGGCGACCCCGCCCGCGTGGCCGTAGCGGGCGAAAGTGCCGGCGGTGGCTTGGCCTGCGCCGTGAGCCTGATGGCCCGCGACCGCAAAGTGGCCCTGCCCAAGTACCAACTGCTGGTGTACCCTATCGCCGGTTACAACCAAAGTACGCCTTCGTACCAGAAAAATACCGAATCAATGCCGCTCAATAAAGCCGGCATGGGTTGGTTCTTCAAGCACTACCTCCGCACCCCCGCCGATGGGCAAGACCCGCGCATCAACCTCGTGGGGGCCAACCTGAAAGGCTTGCCGCCCACTACCATCATCGGGGCCGAAATAGACCCGCTGATGAGCGAAGGCAAGCTGTTAGCCGACAAGCTCACCGCCGCCGGCGTGAAGGTGAACTACCAGTTTTACCCCGGCACAACGCACGAATTTTTTGGCATGGCCGCCGTGGTGCCCCAGGCCAAAGAAGCCCAAAGCGTAGCCTTCGGCGACCTAAAAGCAGCATTGTAATGCGTTAGGAATGGGGGTAAGGGTCGGGAGTTAGGGGTTAAGACAAAGTAAAATTCTCAACTCTTGACCCTTAACTGTCAACTGAAAACCGCACGTCCACCTGCGAATCGAAATGCAGGCCGAGCAGCTCGGCCGCGTTGCCTTCGCAGATGCCCAGACACAGGTAGTTCTGGCTATTGAAAACTGTAACAGCTTCGCCGGGCACCGCAGCCGAAAAATGGGGCTGGAATTCGCGCACTATCTGCCGCCCAAAATGCACCGTGAAAGGGCGTTCGCGCCCCACAACCTCTACCGCCGCCCGACTAATATTGGTGACCAGGTTGCCGTAGTGGTCAACGTGGACGACGTGGCCGGTGAGGCGGTTGTCCTGCATCCGCACCTGAAAATTGTTGATGCGGTGATAGTCGGCGATTTCGGGGCCTAAATCGGTCAGGGCCGCGCCCTGGGTCAGGGCCACGGCGGCGGGCAGCAGCACATCGCGGGTGGGCGAGGGGCTGCTGGCGGCGGGCAGCGCCACGAGCTGTTCGGGTGGCCCGTCGCAGAGCAGGGCGAGTAAGCCGTTATCGGCCAGTACGAAGTAATGGCCCTGAAAAAGAGCAGCTTGCCAGGCAGGGGTGGGGCCGCTGCCGTGGTCGCACACCCCAACAACGTGAACAGTGCCGGCCGGAAAGTCCCGAAATACGGCCCCTAGCACGTGCGCCGCGTGGGGCACGTTGAAGGGCTCGATGCCGTGGGTAATATCCACCACCGGCAGGCCGGGGGCCAGCGCCCACAGCCGCGCCCGCAGGGCGGCTACGTAGTGGTCGCGGTAGCCAAAATCGGTGAGGAGGGTGAGCAGGCCCATGCCGCGTTTCGTGGGTTTTTCGTACTATTGTCCATCGGCTTGAACCGGGTGCAAAAGTAACCGGTTTACAGGCTGCCCGGCGCGGTTGTCAGCCCCAAATACCGGGGCCAGGCGCTGAAAGTTGCCTTGCCCTGGGGCTGGCCTGTTGCCTCTTCGCTCCGCTGTTTTTTTCTTTTTCTTAACTTCTCCCTCGCATTGGTCGAAAAAACCGTCACCCTCGAAAACGTGTCGTTGCTGGAGTTCCTCGGCCCCGACAATCAAAACATCCGCCAGTTGGCGGCAGCTTTTCCCGGCTCCCGCATCGTGAGCCGTGGCAATGAAATCAAAATTCAAGGCCAGACTGAAATTCTGGCCCGCATCAACGCCATCCTGTCGGCGCTCATCGAGCACTACCATCAGTACGGGCAGATTGACGAAAAAACAGTCAATCAGTACCTTTCCGCCACCAGTGAGGAGGCCGAAGGCCGGGTGTTGGCGGCCTCGCCCGACGTTATTCTGTTCGGGGCCAAAGGCGGGGTTATCAAGGCCAAAACGGCCAACCAGCAGAAACTGGTGGACACCGTGATGCGGCACGACCTCACGTTTACGCTCGGCCCGGCTGGCACCGGCAAAACGTACATTTCGGTGGCCTTGGCGGTGCGGGCGCTCAAAAACAAGGAGGTCAAAAAAATCATTATTTCGCGGCCCGTGGTAGAAGCCGGCGAAAGCCTCGGCTTTTTGCCCGGCGACATGAAGGAGAAAGTGGACCCCTATATGCGCCCGATTTACGACGCGCTGGAGGACATGATTCCGCCCGAAAAACTGAAGTTTTACCAAGAAAACAAAATCATCGAAATCGCGCCCCTCGCCTATATGCGGGGCCGGACGCTCAACAACGCCTTCGTGCTGCTCGATGAGGCCCAAAACACCACCCCAAGCCAGCTCAAAATGTTCCTGACCCGCATGGGCCCCACCGCCCGCGTGATGGTAAACGGCGACCGCAGTCAGATAGATTTGCCCACCCGCCAGAAGTCGGGCCTGATGCAGGCCCTTGATATTCTGAAAGATGTGCCCGGCATCGGCTTCGTCGAAATGACCGTGGACGACGTGGTGCGCCACCGCTTGGTAAAGGAAATTGTGCTGGCTTACGACAAGTTCGATGTGGCCGAACAGCGCCGCGAAGCCCAGAGCAAAAGCTACCAAAACCGTGACCGTCGCGACGACCGCCGCCCCGCTGAGGTGCCCGAACCCGACCTGCCCGTGAACAACGAGCAGGCATTGTAACCGCCCGCCTGCCCACTGCCCCGGCCCCAAGCCGGGGCAGTTTTTGTTTGCCTATATTCGCGGCGAATTAACGTAATGAAGTGGAAAACCTGACCCTTTCGACGCTCGCGCAACGCATTGCCCGGCTCCACGACCAAACAGCGCGGGCCGCTGCGCAACAGGCCAACTACTGGCTCACCATTCGCAACTGGTGCATCGGCTGCTACATCGCCGAGTACGAACTGGAAGGAGCCGACCGGGCCGCTTACGGCAAACGCTTGATGCCCGAACTGGCCAGCCGCGTGAAGCAGGTAAAAGGGTTGTCGGAACCCCGGCTTTATCGTTGCTTATGGTTTTATCAGGCATACCCACAGATTTTGTCGACAGTGTCGACAAAATTGCAAACGATTGGTATCGAAGGATTAACCTTGCTGATGCCTGATGCAGCTACCAGCGCCAGCGGTGCTGCCGACCTGCCGGGCATCGCCCCCGAGATGCTGCTTTCCCGGCTAAGTTTTTCGCATTTTTTGGAATTGTTGCAAGCCGATACGCCGCTCAAACGGGCTTTTTACGAGGTGCAGTCGGTCAAAAATAACTGGTCGGTGCGGGAGTTGAAGCGGGCACGGGAAACGCTGCTGTTTGAGCGCACGGGCCTTTCGACCGACAAGCAGGCCGTGCTGGCGGCCCACGCCGGGGCCGCGCCTTTGGTCCTGGCCGACCTCATCAAAAACCCCTACGTGCTGGAATTTCTGGGCCTGCCCGAGCACCCCAATTACAGCGAAGCCGACCTGGAAAGCGCCATCATCGCCCACCTACAAACTTTTTTGGTTGAACTGGGCCGGGGTTTTTGCTTTGAAGCCCGCCAAAAACGCGTCACCTTCGACAACGAGCATTATTTTATCGACCTGGTTTTTTACCACCGCATCCTGAAATGCCATGTGCTGGTCGATTTAAAAGTGGGCAAATTCAAGCCAGCGGACGCGGGGCAAATGAATTTCTACCTGAATTATTACGCTGAAAATGAACGCACCGAGGGCGATAATCCGCCGGTTGGATTGATTTTGTGCGCCGAGCAAAATAATTCTGTGGTGCGCTACGCCACGGGTGGGCTGTCGCAGCAGCTATTCGTGAGCAAATACCAGGCGCTTTTGCCCACCGCCGAAGAGTTGCAGGGCATCATCCGCGACGAGCAACAGCGGCTGGAAGAACAGCTTGTGCCGTACCGACGCACAGAAAACGCTTAATGCCGTTACGTCAATTCAAATTGCAGCCGCAATAAATTGGCGTAAATGCCACGCTCGTTGTCGGCCAGTTCTTCGTGCGTACCTTGCTCCACAATGCGCCCGCCGTCGATGACCAGGATTTTATCGACTTTGCGGATGGTGCTCAGGCGGTGGGCAATGATGATGGACGTGCGGTTGTGCATCAGCTCGTCCATCGCCGATTGCACCAGGTTTTCGGACTCCGAATCGAGCGACGATGTGGCTTCGTCCAGGATGAGAATTGCCGGGTTTTTGAGGATGGCGCGGGCGATGGCCACGCGCTGCCGCTGCCCGCCCGAGAGCTTGATGCCGCGCTCACCGACCAGGGTATCAAGCCCTTCGGGGAAGGAGCTGATGAATTGCCAGGCGTTGGCCTTGCGGGCGGCCAGCATAATTTCGTCGTCCGACGCGCCGGGGCGGCCGTAGGCAATGTTCTCGCGGATGCTGCCGCCGAAGAGCAGGGTTTCCTGGGGCACGATGCCGATGTGCGAGCGCAGGGCCGTGAGGTCGTAGCTGCCGATGGGGCGGCTGTCAATTAAAATTTCGCCGCCGCTGAGGTCGTAAAACTGCATCAGCAGGGCGGCAATCGTGCTTTTGCCCGCGCCGCTGGGGCCAACGAGCGCAATTTTTTCGCCGGCGGCGATGGCGAAATTAATGTCTTGCAGCACCGGCAAATCGGGCCGCGTGGGGTAGCGAAACGCCACGTTGCGATAGACAATATTGCCCGTCAGCGCCAGCGGAGCCAGGCCCGCTGGCTGTGGCAAATGCGTCGGCTCGGGGGCTTCGTCCAGTATTTCCAAAATGCGCTCGGAAGCCCCTAACGTGCTCTGTACCTTGCCGTACATCTCGCCCAGCCCGCCCACCGACGCGCCCACAAACGTGGTGTAGATGATGAAGGAAACGAGTTGTCCGATGTCGAGGTGGTCGGGGCCGGTGCTGTGGACGAGCGTGGCCCCGCGCCACAGCACCAGGATGATGCCGCCAAACAAGCCGATAATGACGAACGACACAAACGCCCCGCGATATAAATTGCTCCGCAAAGCTGCCATCACCGCTTTGCCGAGCGACGTGTTGTAACGCCCGATTTCAAACAGCTCGTTTGTAAATGCTTTGACGGTATTTATGGCCTGCAAAGTTTCTTCGACAATGACGTTCGTTTTGGCTAATTCTTCCTGCGTTATTTTGGATTGTGTGCGAATTTTCTTGCCGAAAAATAGCGCCAGCAACACCAACACCGGAAACGTAGCCAGCATAAAAAGCGACAATTTTACCGATGTCACCATAATCAGTATCGTGCTGACCACCAGCGTTACAACCTGCCGGAATAATTCGGCCAGCGTCAGCGAAAAAGTGTCCTGAATTTGGGCCACGTCCGACGTAATGCGCGAGGTAATTGCCCCGACGCGGTTCTTTTCAAAAAACGGAATGGGCAGCGTTACGAATTTGGCGTAAAGCGCCTGCCGAATGTCGCGCACGGTAAATTCGCTCACCTGCGTAAAAAACCAAATGCGTCCGAACGAGAAAAATCCCTGAAATAAAATCACGCAAAACAGCAGCAGCGCAATGCGGTCGATGTCGAGCGGAAAGCCGCCGGGCAATTGCACGTTTTTGCCCGTTGCCACGTCCACCAGCCGCCCCGCCACCCACGGAAACAGCATGAAAGTGCCCGAACTCAGGGCCAGCAACACCATGCCCACAATAAATTTGGCGCGGTAGGGCAACACGTAGCGAAAAATGCGCAGCCCGCGTTGCAGGGCTTCTTTGGTAAGCTTGGGTTTGGGCGCGTCCGCTGCTGCATCAGCGCCGCTGGTATTCAATCCACTACGAGCCATAATTGTGGTTTTATTCTTATCTGTTAGCGCTTAGCTGATGGCTGTTAGCTTTTTTAACTTTCATCGGTGCGACACTATTTTGCGTCGTTTTTGCGGACCGGTTCTTTGACAAATTTTACAATGTCGGCGTTGGCGAAGGGCACCGGAAACTGAATGCTGACGGCTACCGGAAAGCCTTTGCGCCGGGCCGGGTGCCAGGCGGGCAGCAGCGCCGCCACGCGCAGGGCTTCGGCATCGCAGGCCGGCTCCAGCGGTTGGGCCAGCACGAAGCCCGACAAGCGGCCATCGGCTGCCACTCGCGCGTTCAGCAACACGTTGCCCGTGATGCCTTTGACGCGGGCGGCGTCGGGATATTTTATGTTTTCCTGAAAGAAAGCGCCCAGCGCATCCGGCCCGCCGGGGTATTCGGGCGCTTGGTCGGGCCGGTTGGCCGCGCCGTGCGCCTGCACCTGCATCCGCTTGGGGCGCAGCACGGTTTGGGCCGAAGCCGCCAGCGGAAGGACCAAAATGAGCAAAAGAAGGGTTTTCATAAAAACAAGAAAGTCAGAACGACACTGCGCTCACTGCGGTTCTTTGTCACTGCGCCCACTGCGGGATATGTCCCAGGGCTGCCCAAAAGGCTTTTGTCAAACAGCCGCTGCCGCTGCCAGGTTCGGCGCATTGGCGGGCCGCGAAATGGCCAACAGCCCCAGCAACACCAGCAACCCGTTAAGCAATAGAATTTCAAACCCAAACTTGTAGCCGCCCAGCCACTCCACCGAGTGCGACACGATGAGCAGCGTGAGCAGCGGTGCGACCACGCACACCGGCAGCACCAGTCCATCGCGCAGCCCGCGCTGCGTGAAAATACCGAACGCGAACAGCCCCAGCAGCGGCCCATACGTGTAGCCGGCGGTGCGAAAAACGGCATCAATCAAACTCTGATTGTTGAGGTTGCGGAAAATCAGGATGATGACAATCAGCACCCCCGACCAACCCAGGTGCGTGAGTTGCCGCAGACGGGTTTGCCGGGCTTCAGCGTACTGCTTGATGTTGAGGAAATCGACGCAAAACGAGGTCGTGAGCGAGGTCAGGGCCGAGTCGGCCGAGGCGTAGGTGATGGCGATGATGCCCAGGATGAATACGATGCCCGCCGTGCGCGTGAAGTGCGAGATGGCCAGGTACGGAAATACGCGGTCGGTGTCGAGAGCGCCAGTGGGTTTCAGCAGTTGTGGCAACTCACTTAAATGCAAGCCCTTGGCAGTGGCAAACTGGTAGAGCAGCACACCCAACGTCAAAAACAAGATGTTCACCCCAACGATGACGGGCGTAAACCAAAACATATTTTTTTGAGCCTCGCCCAGACTCCGGCAACTCAGGTTTTTCTGCATCAAATCCTGGTCGAGGCCAGTCATTACGATGGTGATGAACATACCCGAAGCGAACTGCTTCCAAAAGAATTTGTCGTCGCTGAAATTACCGAAATATACCTGCGACATTTCGCTGCTTCGCACGGTACTTATCAGGTCTTTCAACCCCAGATTTAATTCCGACGAAATAAAATAAATGCTCAGCCCCACGCAGCCCAACATGGCCATTGTCTGGAAAGTATCGGTCCACAAAATGGTTTTCAACCCGCCGCGAAACGTGTACAAATAAATGAATAAAATGCTGACCATCACCGTGACGGTGAACGGGACCCGCATGGCATCAAACACCGCTAATTGTAGCACATTGGCCACCAGATACAGCCGCAAAGCCGAGCCCAAAGCCCGCGAAATCAGAAAGAATAAAGCGCCGGTTTTATAGCTCCAATAACCAAACCGCTGCTCTAAATACGTGTAAATAGAAACCAGTTGCAGCCGGTAATAAAGCGGCAATAAAATGGTGCCAATCACGACGTAGCCGGCCACGTAGCCCAGCACCACGGCCAAATAACTCCAGCTTTTGCCGTACACGTTGCCCGGCACCGAAATAAAGGTCACGCCCGAGAGCGAAGTGCCAATCATGGCGAAGGCCACCATGTACCACGGCGCGTTGCGGTTGGCTACAAAAAAACTCTCGCTCGTGGCCTTGCGCGACGTGAGGACGGCAATGAGAATGAGGACGGCAAAGTAGCCCCCGATGAGGCTGAGAACGAGGGTAGGCGACATTTTGTGTTTAGCTGATGGCTAATGGCGGATAGCTGTTAGCCTTTGACGCGGTGCGGGTCTGCGAGCCAAGCGGTGCCAAATTGGTTACTTGTGAAGGCAAGAAAAGGTCAAAGCTAACAGCTAACGGCCATCAGCTATTAGCCAAAGAGCCTACTCCCACTCGTTCCAGCGCAGCACTTCGCCCACGGCGGGGGCGTGCAAATCGGCGCGGAGGTTGCCGGCGGCGGCCATTGTTTGCAGCAGGTGCAGCGGCTCGGAGGCTGGCTCGTCGCTCAGGTCGAAGGTGCCGTGGTGCATGGGCACGAGGTGGCCCACGCGCAGCACGTTGGCGGCTTTGGCGGCCTCGTGGGGGCTGACGTGGCTGGCCTGCATCATGGTGGCCGGCTTGTAGGCCCCGATGGGCATGAGCACGACATCGAGGGGGCCGAAGTGGTTTTCGATTTCGCTAAAATGCTGTCCGTAAGCGGTATCGCCGGCAAAATAAATCGTTTTCTCGGCCGTGCGAATCAAAAAACTGCCCCAGAGCACGGTGTTGGTGTCGAAAAGCCCGCGCCGGTGCCAGTGAGCGGCGGGCAGGTAAAACAACTCAAACGGCGCAGCCGGACCGAGGTCGAACTGCTGCCACCAACCGGCTTCCTGCACCCGCAGGCCGGGCACAATGTCGGCCAGCAGGGGCTGCATTCCGAGCGAGGAAAAGGCCTGCATTTGCGGGTTTTGACGGGCCAGCAGCTTCAGCGAAGCCGCGTCGAGGTGGTCGCGGTGGCCGTGGGAGAGGAGCAGGTAGTCGATACCCGTGAGGGCCTCCGGGGCGCAGGGCAGCGTGTGGCGCCGCTTGAGGCCGGGGCTGGAAAATAAAATCGGGTCGAACAAAAGGGTGGTGCCGGCCACGCGCAGCCAGAACGTGGAATGCCCCAGCCAAATCAGGGCATCAGCAGGGGCGGCCAGCGCGGTGGTGCAATCCACGACGGCGGGTGCCCAATTGTCAGCTTTTTTCTCGGTTTTTTGCGGGTTGGCCGAAAGTTGCCATTTCAGCACCTGCCGCATTTGAGGGGCAAAGTAGGTTTCGCCGTTGGCGAACCGCCCGTCAATCAGCTTGTTGCCCGCGTAGCCGGGGCGGATGATGGGCAGGGCCGGGTTGTGGCGGTAGGTAATGGCAGCGGCCATAGGAAAGGAGCGAAAATTTCTGGCCGACGGGCCTGGTTTTTGCGTAAGTAGCGCGGGTTTTCAACCCGCGCCGTTCAATCGTTGTTGTACGCCACTTACGCGCGGGTTGAAAACCCGCGTTACGGCCGAGCACAACAAAAGTCGTAGCTTGCCCGCACATTTCATCCTTTCTTTTTTTCTTACATGGAAGATTCGCAATTCTCTGGCCGCCGCTATCCCCAGGTAAGCGCCCGGCAACTTACGCCCGAGGATGCTGCCCGCATCCAAGCCCAGTTCATGACCCGCGTTTATGGCTGGATGTTCGCCGCCCTGCTCATCACCGGCGGTGTGGCGCTGTTCGCCTCCACTTCCGAAGCCCTGATGGCGGCTGTTTTCGGCAACCGCCTGATTTTCTTCGGCCTCATCATCGCCGAGTTGATTATCGTCGGTTTTCTGTCGGCCAAAGCCCTCGAATGGAGTACGCCGATGGTAACGGCAGCGTTCATCGGTTATTCGGTGCTCAACGGTCTCACCCTGAGTGTGATATTTCTGGTTTATACGTCCAGCTCCATCGCCTCCACGTTCTTTATTTCCGCCCTTACTTTTGGGGTGATGTCGCTCTACGGCTACGTTACCAAGGCCGACCTTTCGCGCTGGGGCAACCTGCTGTTTATGGGGCTGATAGGTATCGTGATTGCTTCGGTAGTCAATATGTTCTGGCAGAACTCGGTGCTGTCGATGATTGTGTCTTACATCGGCGTGTTACTTTTTGTAGCCCTCACCGCCTACGACACGCAAAAGGTTAAGCAGTATGCTTTTATCGGTGTCGCCGAAGGCGAACAGGCCGACCACGGCGCTTCGGTATTGGGCGCTTTGACGCTGTATCTCGACTTCATCAACCTGTTCCTGTTCATGCTGCGGATTTTTGGCAACCGCCGATAATTAGTCTTGAGGTGAACGGTTTTTGGTTGTTCCTTTAAAAGTTTCAGACGCAAAAAGGTCCCGGTCGTTCACTACGGTCGGGACCTTTTGATTGCGCTATTTGCGTCTTTACACCTTTCGGATTTCATCCTTCAAGTGCTGCACCAGCTGCACAAACTCCGGCACCGCATCAACGCCCGGCCGCCAGGCCAGGCCCATGTCGGCCAGGTTATACTGGTGTTCTTTGGTGATGGTGGCACCCGGCAGGAGTTGGCCGGCAGCGTCGCGTTCGGGGGCCAGCAGCCAGAGCGTGTCGGAGATGGAAGTCGTCGTCACCAAATCGTGCGACACCACGACGACGGTGTTTAGCTCGTCGAGCGTCGTGACTTCGATGATGATTTTTTTCACTTCGTCAATCATCGCCACGTCGAGGCCCGAGAAAGGTTCGTCGAGGATGATAAGGTGTTCGGAGCAAAGGAGTTGTTGGGCGATGGCCGCCCGCTGGCGCTGCCCGCCCGAAAGCATGGCCGGGTACTTGCGCCGGTGCGGGGCCAGCCCAAACCGCTCCAGGTAGGTTTCGACGCGGGCTTTGGCCTCGGCGGGAGCGTGCTTGCGGGCGGCGGCCACGAGCAGGTTGTCGAAAAGGGTGCGGTGGTCGAAAAGCGGGTAGCGCTGCTGCACGAAGCCCACGTCGCCGGGCACCACGGGCCGCAACGGGTTGCCGACCTGCACCGTTCCGGTACTTGGCGGCAGCAGCCCGGCAATGATGCGGCAAAGCACCGATTTGCCAATGCCCGAGCGCCCGTAAAACCCCACTACCTGCCCCTGCTGTACGCCGGGGCGCTTCACGTCCAGCACATCGAGGCTGATGTCGCGCAGAACGACCTCGCCGTCGAACTGCTGCGAAATGTTTCGCAACGCCAGCAGCGGCTCGTGGTAGGTGTGGTTGGGCATTACTTGGCGGCTTTGAGGGCGGCGTACGGAAAAAACAGGCGGCGCAGGTACTCAAACACGAAATCCTGCAACGCGCCGGTAAGCAAAATTACAATTTGAATGGCCACCACGCCCGCTAGATGCAGGTAGCGGTTCTGCTTGTAGAGCAGCAGCCCGATGCCGCCTTCCGATTGGTAAAGGGTTTCGACCAGCGTTATCATGGTCCAGATGATGGCGAAGTTTTGGCGCACAACTTCCAGCATATCATCGAGTTTGCCCAGTACCACCACTTCCCAGAAGCACTGCCATTCGTTGAGGCCCAGGGTGCGGGCGTGGTCCATTTCCTCCTGCGTGGTGGTGAGGATGACGCTCGTCATGCCCGTGACGAGGTACACGGTGGCCCCGAAAATGAGCACCGAGAGCTTCACCTGATGCCCCGAACTGAGCATGAGCGCCATGAAAAACGTGAGGCCGGTGAGCGTGAGGTAGCGCATCTTGCTGGCCGCGTAAGCCAGCGGCCGGAAAAACGGCAGCGCCGTGAGGTACGACAGTGCCAGGGCCAGCACCGTGGCAATGCCCAGCGCCGCGAGCGCCGTTGTGAGGCTGGCCCACAGCTCCTGAATCAGCCCCTGCGTCGTCACCAAGTCCCGAAAGGCCTTGCCGACTTCGCCCAGCGTCGGAAAAAGCTGCAACGGGTAGAACAGCCACAGCAGCAGCAACACCAGCACCTGGCCCGCCACCATCGCGTAAAACACCGAGGTTTTGGGCCGGGCGTTGGGCGTGAAAAGTTGTTTCAGCATTTAGGATGGATGATTTTGACACAATAAGTACCTTGGGTACAATGAGTGAATGAGTGAGTGAGTGAATGAGTAAATTAATAGTTGGCAATGCTTCGCCTCGCGTC
This sequence comes from Hymenobacter sp., assembly GCA_025362615.1. GTDB lineage: Bacteria > Bacteroidota > Bacteroidia > Cytophagales > Hymenobacteraceae > Hymenobacter. The sequence goes on from JANYFQ010000719.1 coordinate 11,918, forward strand.
ACCGAACCATTAACTCACTCATTCGCTCATTCACTCATTCACTCATTGTATTCACTGCTGCTCAATTGCCCAGCATGATTTCTACGCGCCGGTTTTTGGCTTTGCCGGGCAGGGTTTGGTTGCTGGCCACCGGCTCGCTCGACCCATGGGCGTACACCTGTACGCGACCTTCGGGGAAGGCGCTGCTGCTTTTGCGCTCCAGCCACTGGCGCACGGCCATGGCGCGGTCTTCGGAAAGCTGCTGGTTCCGGTTCACGTCGCCGGTGGCATCGGTGTGGCCGTGAATGGCAACTTTCAGGCTGCCAGCCACCACCAGGTCGTCGAAGAGGGTGTTTAGCTCGCGTTCGGCGGTGGGGGTGAAGGTGCTTTGGCCGGAGTTGAACTCAATGTTCCAGGCGCGTTTGCTCACGTTGCGACGAATTTCGTCGCCGGCGGCGAATTTCTGCTGGTCGGCCGGGGCCACTACTTTGCCTTTGTAACGGGCTTGCATAGTGCGGAGCAGCGTCAGGTCGAGCATTTGGTCGAGGGGCACGTAGGTGGGCAACTCCTTGGGGTAGAGCTTGCTCTGCACGTCGCCGAAGGCTTTGTACACCGAGGCGTACACGTTGGTGCCGCCGTCGTTGAGGCCAAACAGGGCCTGGTTATCGGAGTAGTTGAAGGCTTTGGAGCCGCCCAGTTCCACCACGTCGCCGTTGCGGTCGGCCTCGCTCACGCCTTTGTAGTAGCGCAGCCAGTAGGCACCGTCCTTGTCTTTGTCGCCGTACACGGCGGCCGAAATGTCGGCGGCTTTGGCCAGGGCGGCGGGGTGGCTTTTCACCTGGTCGCCAGCCACGGCATAGGCCGTCATGATGCCCTCAACTTCCTTTTGGTGCGCGTCATACCAACGCTTGGTTGTGACCATGATGTTGGGCATCTGGTTCGAGTATTCGCGGGTCGAAACGATGCTCACGAGGCCGCCCTTTTGCTTGGCGATGTTCACGTCGCCGGGGGTCCAGGTAGCCACGGCATCGGCGGGCACGTCCACCTTCACGCCGGTGTTTTTGCCGTCCACGATTTTGTCGCGGCTTTCGGGCTTGCCGAGGATGTACTTTTCGGCAGCTACCAGAAAGTCGCTGGCCGCCATGAAGTTTACGGCCTGTGGGTCGTAGGTAGTTTCGTCGGGATTGACCTTCAGGCCGTTGTCGGCGCACCACTTCAGGGCGATGTTCTGGTCGCCGTCGCGCAGGTAGCAGGCGATGGTTTTGCCGAGGGCGGCGCGGGGGTTGTCCTGCCACTCTTTTGGCCCCATCAGCTTGTCTTCGCCGAAGGATTTACCCACCGAGTACGGGATGATTTGCAGTTGCGTACCGGCTTTTTTAAGCTGCTCCTGCACCGCCGAGAAGCCGGGCAATCCGTCGCCCATGATGCTCACAATCAGGCCCGGTGTGCTGGGATTGGCCGCGAGGTCGGCGGCGTTTTTCACTAGGTCGGCCTGCATTTTCGACACGTCGTCCTGCCGCACGATTTGCATATTCACGCCGTTGGCGGCCATCGCCGAGCCTTCGGTGGTTTGGGCGCCGCCGTTGGCCAGCATCCCGGCCATTTGGCTGTTCCAGGCCATTACTTCCCAGGTGACGGGGGTGCCGGTGCCCGCCGCCGTGCTGCCCGGCAGGGCTGCCAGCGGAGCCACCGCCGTTGCGCCCGTGCTGCCCGAGGCGGCGGGCAACTCGATGGAGCCAAGCAACACCGATTCAGTAGCCGCCTTCTTGAAAAGCAAATTGCTGGACGTGAGTTTGTTGATGCCGAAGTACAAGCCCACCAGCACCAGTAGGGCAATTACAATTTTACCACGAGTTGTCATGGAGAAGAGGAAAAAAGTGAGTGCGCGGCGAGTGGCTGCGCGGGAGTGAGGAAAAGTTTCTCGTTTCTTGTTTTTCGTTTCTCGTTTTTTTATTTCTTGTCGAAGTCGTTCAAGTCGTTTCAAACGACTCGTCTTATTTGAACTTGTTTATCCAAAAATTCCCGGCGAAGCCTTGAACAAGCAACAAGCAACAAGCAACAAGCAACAAGCAACAAGAAACCCTATTCCAGCAGCTTGCCGTAAGCGTCGTCGGTGGCCCTAACGGTTTGGCTGGTCGTCATTTTCACGCGGGGTTCCTGCTCGATGATGGCGTTGAACTCGCCCTTTTGGTACTTGTCGAGCAGGCGTTGGCCCTTCTCGCTCATCACGCCGTTTTGGATGTCCATCTCCTTGACGAACTCCTGCGAGTAGCGCATGGCCTGCTTGATTTGGCCGAGTTGGGCGGCCATGTCCTGGGCCACGCGGTCGGTGGCGAGGTCGAAGAAATACTTTTTGTCGGGGTCGCCGCGCAGCACGTTCATGGCCGCCCGCATCCCCGAGGAAGTACGCTTAACCAGCTCATACTCATCTTTCAGCAAGCCCACTTTAAATTTAGAGTTGTCAATTTGGCGCAGGGCGGCTTTCAGAATCTGGCGCATCACCAGGCTCACGTTGGCCGTGGTGGTGGCCATCGGGGTGAGGCGGCGGTTGTAGTCTTCGAGCTGGGCGGCGCGGCTGGCGTAGCTCTCGGCCGAGTCCTTTTCGCCCTGGCGCACCGCCGAATCGGCCAGCGACAAGTACTCCTGCATCTGGGTGACGTTGGCGGCCATCTTGCGCTTCACCAGCTCGCTCGCGCCCTCAATGTGGCCCACTTCGACCTCCATGTTGCGGGCCTCCTTCTCGGTGTTGCCGATGTAATCTTCCATGATGCCGATGGGGTCGGTATTGACGAAAATGCCGGCCGCCGTGCGAAAAATCCGCTGCCCCAGGTACCACAAACCGGCCTTGATGCGCTTGTTGGTGGCAATGATGAACATCAGGCCCAGCACACCCAGGCCAATGCCGAGCTTGATGCTGTCGAACACAATATCAACCAGATAAGGCAAAATCTGGCCCCAGAAATAAATGCCCATGCCCGCCAACAGGCCCACGAAGGCCCAGGCTGCTACTTTTTCAGGCTTTTGCCACGACGGCAGGTCATCGCCGGGCCGGGGGGCATCGAGTAAGGAAGTTGTCATGATGCTTAGTGCTTGGTGTTTGATGCCTGGTGCTTAGTGCCTAGTGCCTGTTGCTGGGTACTCGGTGTTGGGTGCTCGGACGGTGAAGTTAAATCCTGTTCCCAAGCACTGAGCACTGAGCACCTACTTGCCAGTAACGCTCAAAAATGTTTCGGCGGCCCGGCGGTGGGCCTGCAAATCGGCCAGGGCGGCGGCGTTGGCCAGTTCGTAGCTGCCGAGGGCGGCCTGGGTTTTCTGGCGTTCTTCGGCCAGTTTTTGCTGGGTCAGCAGCAGTTCCTGCTGCTTGGCTTGCAGTTGCTGGCTGAGGCTGGCGAGGTCGGCGGCGAGCTGCTTTTCCTGGCTGGTAAGCTGGGCAATGGGGCCGGGGTTGGCGGCGGGTGTTTCGCCCATTTTCTCGCGGTGGCGGGCTTCTACCTTGGCCCGGTCGGCCACAAGGGCTTGCTCGAACTGGGCGGCCGAAGCCAGCAGCGCGGGCACGGTGCCGCCGTTCACGGCCGAGAAGGCGTTGTAGGCGGTTTGGTAGAGCAGGGGGCCGCTCATGCCGGCGGCGGCCATGCTTTTCACCATTTTGAGGTAGGCCCCGAAGTCCTTGTTGTCGCCGGCCAGCAGGCTGGTAATGTGGTCGAGGTGGCGCTGTTCGGCCACCAGCACAGGCGCGGCGGCGGGCACCTGGAAGGCAGCAGGGGCGGGGCCGCCCGGCAAGGCCGGGCGCGGGGCGGCCGAGGGTTGGGCGTTGGCCGCATTTTCCCCTTCTTCCGAATCAACAAAAAAATCTTTCGCAGCTTGGGCGATGTTCTCGAAAATTGGCATTGAAAACGAAGTGACGCGGTGAAACAAAGGCAACCGGCGGCGGCGGGTCGGCCCAATTCGGGGGGTTACAACGCCGGGGTATTAATTAAGAGTGGCCGGCGGCCCGAGTGGCCTTCAGTCAATCAAAGGTAAACGGATTTGGAAATCACCCGCAAAAAAACACCCCGCCGCATGGAAATACGACGGGGTGGGGGCTGTTCCTGGTTGGTGGTTTTTTGTTCTGCTAGCTGTCCCGCAGTGGGCGCAGTGGAAAAAAAGCAATAGGTGCAGTGTCGTTCAGCGGCCGTATGAGCAACAATCCAGCAATTCAGCAGGCAAACAAGCGGCAAGCAACGCCTACTGCCCCGCCTGACTGCTGAGCCAGGCCGTGCGGAGGTCTTTTTGCTTGGGGTCGAGGGTCATTTTCTCTACGTTTTCGACGGGTTGCACCTGCACGGTGGGGTCCTGGGTAAGCACGAGTTGCATGGTTTTTTCGATGCCGCCGCGCGACTTGATTTTGACGAACACAATGTCCGACGGCGAGTGCTTGCGGAGTACGCCCGTCAGGTCGCCGGCGCTTTTTATTTCCTTGCCGTCGAGCACCATAATCTGGTCGCCCCGGTCGATGCCGGCTTTGTAGAGGCCCGAGCCGATGGTGGTGTTCACGGCCACGAGGCAGCGGCCTTCATCGTCGTACTCAACCTGTTGCGAGAGGGCCGCGCCCAGCACCCGGCCCGGCACCACGGCCAGCCCGGCGGGCAGCAGCAATTCGGTAAAACGGGGCTGGTCGCGGCCCATTACGTACTGCCGAAAGAAGCGGCCAGCAAAGGCCGTATCCTTGCACACGGTGCCCAGCACACGCTGCAAATCGGGCACAGTGTAGGGCTTGACGGGGGCGTAATTGTCTTGGTTCTTACCAAATTCCAGCCACAGCGCCTGCATATATTTATCGAGGCTGCTGCGGTAGCGGACGCGCATTTGCAGGTCGAGGGCCAGGGCGATGCCCGCGCCCTGGGTGTAGTACGAGATGGTGGTGTTGGCCCGGTTGGTGGGGTCCACGCTGGCCGACTGGTCCAGAAAGGCAGCCTGCCGGCTGATGTCCACCGCCGAGTTGAAGCGGGCACCGGGGCTGTTTTGCCGGGTGTTGACCCAGTTGCTTACTTTGCCGAAGAACGCCTCGTCGTCGTAAATCTTGAGGCGGCGCAGCACTAGCTCGCCGTAGTATTGGGTGAAGCCTTCGGCAAACCACAGGGCGTCGCTCATGTTCACGCGCTGAAAATCAAACGGCTCCAGGTCTTTAGGCCGGATGCGCTCCACGTTCCAGGCGTGGAAGAACTCGTGGGCTACGGCCGCCAGGTTGCTGCGGTCTTCCTCGTTGTTGGTCAGCGGTTTGGGGCTGGTGAGCGAAGTGGAGTTGCGGTGCTCCATGCCGTCGCCCACGGTCTGGCCCAGGTAGTCGCCCAAAAAGGTGTAGCGGGTGAAATCGAACATCGGCAACTCGCCAAAAACGGCCTGTTCTTCGCGCACGATTTTCTGGGTGTTTTTCACAAATTCGTCCACCTCGGTGGCCGGCCCCTGGTAAAGCGTGGCCATCTCGATGGTTTGCTCGCCCTCCTGCCACGATTTGGTGACGACTGGCCCCAGCAAAATCGGGCTGTCCATGAGGTATTCCAGGTTGGGGGCCAGGTAGTTGCCTTTGTCGCCGGAGGGGCGAAGCTGCGTGGCGATTTTCCAGCCAGCCAACGGCTCAAATTTCACCTCGCAGGCCCGCGCTTCGAGGCCCAGCGCGTAGCAAAAGGTGGCGGGTGCGTTCAGGTGGGCGTGCTGCTGGTCGATGCCAACGTAAGTGCCGTCGCTGCGGTCGCCATACAAGGTGTAATTGAATACAACGGTGCCGTCTTTGCCGGGCATCACGTCCCAACTGTACGGGTCGGGTCGGTTGATGCTCAGCGGCTGATTCTTAGTGTCAGTAGCTACCACGTAATACACGTTTTTGGCAAAATCGTGCAGCGAGTAGCGGCCCGGCGAGCTGCGTGCCATCCGCACCCGCAACGTACCGGCAGGCAACCCCGAAAAGGTCGCCGAAACACGGGCTTCGTGGTGAACGGCGTTCGGAAACGATACCGTGTAGCGCACCGGCGCACCGGGGGCAGCGGGTTGGGCCAGGGCCGGCAGGCTGGCCGTTAGTAAGATGCCTAGTGTGCAAAGGTTCAGGTTTCTCATGGCTAACAGCGGAAGGAATAATGAGTTGGTGCCGTATGAATGCTTGCATCAGGCCAAAGCCATTCTGCGGGCCCCCGATGAATTAGGCTGTGCAAAGGTGCGCCGAAAAACGCATTTGCGGTAGTGCAGATTGCAAAAAAGGAAGACAATTACACAAAATGTCACAGTTTAGAGCCAAATTCTTGGGCAATTGGCAGGAGCAAGTGTGCGCTGGCCTGCTACTATAGCACTCGCAAATGCGGCTCAAAACCGCCGGCGATGGCCCAACCGGTTGGACAAAAGGGAAAAAACAGCGTCCCGAATCGAACAGTAACGCGAAAAAAACGCAGCTCCAACGCACTGAAAAGCACCCCACAGCGCAGCGTCGGTGGGCGTTATTACGAAAAAAATGATGCCAGTGCTTGCGTTGCCGAAGCCGCCGGCCGTATCTTTGCAGGACCAAACAAACCTGGTTTCTGAGCCAGATTGTTTGCTAGGACTAGCTGCGCTTGTGGCGAAATTGGTAGACGCGCTGTCTTCAGGCGGCAGTTCCGCAAGGTGTGGGAGTTCGAGTCTCCCCGAGCGCACAACAAAAAACCCGTTCCTCACCCGAACGGGTTTTTTGTTTTGGGGCCGCCGCCCGGCGCAAGAGCGGACCGCGCCCGGCGGAGCTTTCGATTGTTGCGGTGCAACTTGCGACCCCCATCCCTTGTGCCCATGCCCGCCTGGACCCTCACCGCCCTCGATTTGCCGTTGCGCTACACCTGGAAAATCGCCCGCAACGCGAGTACTTTCAAAACCAACTTTGTCGTAGCAGTGGCCCTGGCCGGCAGCACCGGCCGGGGCGAAGCGGCCCCCAACGTGCGCTACGGCGAAACCCCCGCGCTGCTGCAAACGCAATTCGAAGGCTTGCTCGCGGCGGGCCTGAATGCAGTGGCCGACCTGCCCGGCCTTGATGCTTTGCTAGCCGCCACGCCCGTGGCCCACGCGTTAAGCTTTGCCCTCGAAGCCGCCCTCACGCACGCCCTGGCGGCCCAGGCCGGGCAGCCGGTGTGGGCGTTTCTGGGGGTGCCGCCTCCGGCTCCGGCGGTGCCCACGGCGTTTTCGTTGCCCATCATGGAGCCGGCCGCTGTGGCCGAATTTCTAACCAATCAAAACGCCCAACGCTTCAAGCTGCTGAAGGTGAAGGTGAACGCCACCGACGGCTTGGCGCTGTTACGGGCCGTGGCGGCGGCAGCGCCCGGCCAGCCGCTGCTCGTCGATGGCAACGAAACCTGGACCAGCGCCTCCGACGCACTCACATTTTTGAACGCCGCGGCGGCCGTGCCGGGCCTCAACCTGAAGTACCTGGAGCAGCCCTTGCCCGCCGCCGCCGGGGCCGAATACGAGCGCCTGCGCCCACTGGCACCGGTGCCCCTGTTGGCCGACGAATCGGTGACGGACACGGCCGATTTTGCCGTGCTGGCCCGGCAGTTTCACGGCGTAAACGTGAAGTTGATGAAGGCCGGCGGCTACCGGCGCGGCATTCAACTCCTGCGCGACACCCGCGCCCACAGCCTGTTGCCCATGCTGGGCTGCATGGTCGAAACCAGTTTGGGCATCGCTTCGGCCCTGCATCTTAGCGCGTTGGCCGACGTACACGACCTCGACGGAATGCTCATTGTACGCGATGAGCCTTTTGGGTTGGTAACCGAAGCCGCCGGTAGCCTGCACCCAGTACGTGGCTGATGACTGTTATTCACTGATGTTACGCGGGCTGTTTTTTGTTTCTCATTGCTTGTTGCTTGTTGGTAGTTTTTTGGCGGTTTTTGAGGCCCGAAGGCAACAAGCAACGAAAAACAACCTGAAACACAAAACGCTCAAATTACCCGCGTAACAGCAAAGCTGTTTATAAAGTCGAGAACGGTGCGGGCGGGC
>JANYFQ010000021.1 GCA_025362615.1 Hymenobacter sp.
TCACGCTCTCGGGGCACTACCTGCTGCTGAACGCGCAATTCCTGGCCGCCGTCAATATCATCGTTTACGCCGGAGCCATCATGGTGCTGTTCCTCTTCGTCATCATGTTCCTCAACCTGAACACCGACACCGAACCGCAAAAGCCGCTGCTGGCCAAAATGGCCGCTACCGTGGCCGGCGGCGCGTTGCTGCTGATACTGGTACTGGCCCTGCGCGACGTGCATCCCGCCGGCTACACCGGCACGGCTCCGTTCGACTCGCAAATCGGGATGGTGGACCGGCTGGGCCTCGTCCTGTACCGCGAGTATATGCTGCCCTTTGAGTTGGCCTCGGTGCTGCTGCTGGCGGCAATGGTCGGGTCCGTGATGCTGGGCAACCGCGAAACGGGCGAGCGGAATTTTTAACCTACCGCTTCTTTTTGAAACAGAAAGCGGCTCCTGATGCATCAGGAGCCGCTTTTTTATTCTTCCTCGTCGCTGCAAGCGTGTTTGCGGGACGAAAACGCCGTGCGGTCGAGCCGGGGCGGGCTGTTCAGGTCGTAGCCGTAGGCCACGCTGTTGAGGTAAACGGCGGCCCGTAGCCGGCCTTCCATCGTATCGGGCTGGTTTTGGGCGTGATACCGGGCGTTTTCTGCGTGGGTGCCGGCGTGGTGGGCGGTGCGGTCGAGGCAGAAGGGCATGGCGGGCGGGGGCTGCTTCAGCTTAGAATTTGCGCCACCCAGGCCGGGACGACATCGGTTTCGAGGGATACTTGGCGGCCGTTGGTGATTTCAGCAATCAACTCAGGAGCCGCGCCGGAGTTGTCGAACAAATAAGCACGGTCGGTGACGGCGATGGCTTGCCGGGCCAAGTCGAGGGAGCGGTGGTAGCGTTCGGTGATTTTGGCGGCGGAAACGGCGTGGCCGCCCGCTTTCACCCGTGCCCCGACGCGGGCCACGTTGATGTTCGGGTCGTTGGTAGCCACGAAATAGAGGTAGGTACGGAACCCTTGGGCTTGTGCATCGCGCAGAAAATCCAGCTTGGATGGGTGCGACATAACTGTTTCAAACGTGAGCGTTTGCCGGGCTGCAAGCAACGAACTACGCAGGAGTTCAGCCACCCACGCCGCCAAGTACGAATCTATCGGCGTACCCTGAAAAACCAGCACGTTGTTTTCAATCCTCAGTGAACCAAGTACATCGACGGGCAAACGCTGAGAACCATCCAGTTTACCAAAATCCAACAGGTCCTGGCCTGTCAGCTTGATGCTCCAATCGTGAAGATTCAGCAGGCGCACCGTGCCAGATTGCCGTTTCAGGTCGGCCTCAATTTCATCGGCGTTCACGCTCACGCCCAAATCGACGTGTTGGAGCAGCAAGGGAACGAGCGACGACTTGCCCGAACCGTTTGGCCCGGCCAGCATCCGCAGGCGCGGAACTGGCGCGTACTTATTCAAGGGTAAAACGGCGTTTGGCAAGTCGCACCGGGGCTGGCATATCCCGCCTCAGGACCAAGCGCGAGCCATCGGGCTGCAACTCAATCAGTTCGTTACCCTCAACGAAAGTCATGGCGATACCGCGCCCCAAGTTAGCGGCCCGCACCGCCACCCCGGTTTCTTTCAACACTAATTTGAGGCCGGCTTTGGATAGCTCTACTGGCTTTTTTCGCGTGGTCATCGCAAGTGGGTTTGGTGTGCTGGCGCAACGCCGCTGGTTGGATTATGGTTTGGTTGTGCGGTGCAATTACTTCACCCCCACCGTCGTCGCAATGCTCAACTCCTTCAACTGCGCCTCCGAAATGGGCGCGGGCGAGTCAATCATCACGTCGCGGCCCGAGTTGTTTTTGGGGAAAGCGATGAAGTCGCGGATGCTGTCGGCCCCGCCGAAGAGGGAGCAGAGGCGGTCGAAGCCGAAGGCGATGCCGCCGTGGGGCGGGGCGCCGTACTCGAAGGCATCGAGCAGGAAGCCGAACTGGGCCTGGGCTTCTGCGGGGCTGAAGCCGAGCAGGTCGAACATCCGGGCCTGCACGGCGCGGTCGTGGATGCGGATGGAGCCGCCGCCCACTTCCACGCCGTTTATCACGAGGTCGTAGGCATTGGCGCGGACCTGGCCGATGGTTTCGGGCGCGTCGAGCAGGGCCAGGTCTTCGGGCTTGGGCGAGGTGAAGGGGTGGTGCATGGCGAAGTAGCGGTTTTCTTCTTCGCTGAATTCGAGCAAGGGGAAATCGACCACCCAGAGGGGCGAAAACGTGTCTTTGTGGCGCAGGCCGAGGCGCTGGCCCATTTCCAGGCGCAGCTCGCTCATGGCTTTGCGGACTTTGGCATCGGGGCCAGCCAGGAGCAGGAGCAGGTCGCCGGGGTTGGCGTGGAAGGCGGCGCTCCACTTGTGCAGCTCGTCCTGGGAGTAGAATTTATCAACCGAGGACTTCACCTGGCCGTCGGCTTCCACGCGGGCGTAGATGAGGCCGGTGGCCCCGATTTGCGGGCGCTTCACCCACTCGGTCAGCTCGTCGAGCTGCTTGCGGGTGTAGGCGGCGCAGGTAATGGCGTTGATGCCCAGCACGGTTTCGGCGCTGTCGAACACCGGGAAGCCCTGGCCCTGCACGGTGGCGGTCAGGTCCACGAATTTCATCTCGAAGCGGGTGTCGGGCTTGTCGTTGCCGTAGTCGCGCAGGGCGTCGGCGTAGGTCATGCGGGGCACGGTGGGGAAGTCGAGGCCCTTGATTTCCTTGAACAAATAGCGCGTGAGGCCCTCGAAGGTATTAAGAATGTCCTCCTGGGTCACGAAGGCCATTTCGCAGTCAATCTGCGTGAATTCGGGCTGGCGGTCGGCCCGCAGGTCTTCGTCGCGGAAGCACTTCACGATTTGGAAGTAGCGGTCGAAACCCGCTACCATCAGCAACTGCTTGAAGGTTTGGGGGCTTTGGGGCAGGGCGTAGAACTCGCCGGGGTTCATGCGCGAGGGCACCACGAAGTCGCGGGCACCTTCGGGCGTGGATTTGATGAGGACCGGGGTTTCCACTTCGATGAATTCCTGGCCGTCGAGGAAGCGGCGCACGGCCTGGGCCATGCGGTGGCGCAGCATCAGGCCGTTGCGCACGGGGTTGCGGCGCAGGTCGAGGTAGCGGTATTTCATGCGCAGCTCGTCGCCGCCGTCGGTGTCGTCTTCGATGAGGAAGGGCGGAATTTTGGCAGGGTTGAGAATTTCGAGCGCCGTGGGGCGGATTTCGATGCCGCCGGTGGGCATTTTGTCGTTTTTGGCGTAGCGTTCCGTCACAATGCCCGTTACCGAGAGGACGAATTCGCGGCCCAAAGTGCGGACTTGCCCGCGCAGGTTTTCGGCTTCTACACCGTCCTCTAATGCAATCTGGGTCAGGCCGTAGCGGTCGCGCAGGTCAATCCAGGCGATGCCGCCTTTGTCGCGGATGCGCTGCACCCAGCCGCAGAGCGTGACGGTTTGATTGATGTGGTCGGGGCGGAGTTCGCCGCAGGTGTGGGTTCTCATCATAGACCGCAGATTGTAACGGATTTAACAGATTTAACGGATGACGGCGCTGACGCGCCTGACGATGCGGGCGGGGCGGTGGCGGACGGCGGGCATGGGCAACGCTTGGCGCACGGCGGCATCTTGTGGGGCAAAGTTAGGCCCTTCGGGCGGCGGAGGTTTTGTGGGCTGGCCGTTATTTTTGGCACGGCTAATGCAAAGCCGTTGGCAACCGCGTTTCTTTGTGGTTTCAAACCCTTCTTTTATGAAACTCCTTCCTTCTTTCGCACTGGCCGTGGCTTTGCTCGGTGCCGGCACCGTTCAGGCCCAAACCAAGGTCAAAACCAAGTCGAAATCTGACCAGTCGGGCACCGTTGTCAAGTCCAAAGGCGAGGCTGGGGCCGTGACGCTCGACGGGCCACTCAAGCGCGTCGAAACACTTTCGGGCATTGACATTTTTCCGAAATCCAGCTCCAACAGCGTGATGCTCAGCTTCACGCAGCAGTTTACCAAACCGGGTACGCTGGTGATGACGGACTACAAAAACAAAGTTGTTTATCAAACCGCCCTCGACCCGGCTACCAATACCGGCGCTCCGGTCGATTTGGGCCGCATCCCGGCCGGCACTTACCTGGTAGAAGCAAAAACCGGCAACTACGTCTATTGGAAGAAGGTACGCATCAAGTACCCGGCGGCTCGCCGCTAACCCGACAATTTAGTGGGGGCCACGACCGTTTTGGGTCGTGGCCCCGTTTTTTTATTCCTCGTTTCGTCGCGTATTTCCCTTTTTCTGCCATGCAAGTGTTATCCGTTTCTCTGCTTCTGTTGGCCCTGACGGGCTTGGCACCCGTTCCTAAGCTCACCTCACTCAAGCTCGGCACGGGGCTGACGGTGGGGGTGCCGACCGGTTTTCAGCCGCTGCCCGACGATGGCATTGCGGCCAAGTACCCGTCGCCGCGCAAGCCGCTGGCGGTGTTTTCGAACCCCAATGGCCGTGTCGATTTCAGCGTATCGGTGCGGCCCACCACGTTTGAGAGCATGGACTACGTGGTGTTGCAAAAAATCTATAAATCTAGTATTCAACGGCTTTACACCAATGTTAAGTTTTTAAAGGAAGATATTCGGCCCGTGAACGGCCGTGATTTTATTTACTTCGAATTCGTTTCGACCGTCAGCGACACGCGGCGCAGCGGGCAATTAGCCGCCATAAAGCGCTATCAGACAGTACAATACGCCATTCAAAAGGACCAATTGTTCGTCTTCACCTTCGTAGCACCGGCCGAGGAGCAGGCCCAATGGCAACCCACGGCCCAGGCCGTGATGGCCAGCATCGAACTGAAGCAATGACCGACGATTTTTTTATGGCGCTGGCGCTGGCTGAAGCGCATAAAGCCCTGACGGCGGGCGAAATACCCATCGGGGCAGTGGTAGTGGCGGCGGGCGAAGTCATTGGCCGGGGCCACAACCAAACCGAGCGCCTGCGCGACGTGACGGCCCACGCCGAGATGCTGGCCCTGACCGCCGCCGCCAACCACTTGGGCAACAAGTACCTGAACGGCTGCACGTTGTACGTCACCGTCGAGCCATGCGTGATGTGCGCCGGGGCCGCGCACTGGGCACAGCTGGGCGCAGTAGTATTCGGGGCCGACGAACCCAAAACTGGCTACCGCCGCCACGGCCCGCTGCTGCACCCGCGTACGGTGGTGCGCGGCGGCATCCGGGCCGAAGAATGCGCGGCGCTGCTGCGCAACTTCTTCAATTTTAAGCGGAAATAATATACTTTTGTGTGATGGTAGTCGCCGCCCGCAACCCAAAGCCGAGTTGCGGGTTCCACTACCGACACTCTTCACCACTCAAACCCACATACTATGCCCTTTGAATTGCCCAAATTGCCCTACGCCTACGACGCGCTGGAGCCAAGCATTGACGCGCAAACGATGGAAATCCATCACAGCAAGCACCACCAGGCTTACGTTACCAACCTCAACAATGCCGTGGCTGGCACCGACTTGGAAGCCATGAGCCTGGAAGATTTGATGGCCAACATCGCCAAAGTTCCGCCCGTGGTCCGCAACAACGGCGGCGGCCACTGGAACCACTCCATGTTCTGGACCATTCTCGGCCCCAACGGCGGCGGGCCGGCCACGGGGGCCGTGGGCGAAGCCATCACCAAAACCTTCGGCAGCTACGACAAATTCAAGGAAGAATTTACGAAGGCCGCCACCACGCGCTTTGGTTCGGGCTGGGCCTGGCTCTGCAAGCAAACCGACGGCTCGGTGCAAATCTGTTCCACGCCTAACCAGGACAACCCGTTGATGCCCGACGCCGGCTGCAAAGGCCACCCTGTGCTGGGCCTCGACGTGTGGGAGCACGCCTATTACCTCAAATACCAAAACCGCCGGCCCGACTACATCGCCGCGTTCTTCAACCTCGTTAATTGGGATGAGGTGAACCGCCGATTTAATGACTGATGTTACGCGGGCAATTCGAGCGTCTTGTGTTTCAAGTTGTTGCTCGTTGCTTGTTGCTCGTTGCTTGTTGCGTTAGTGCCTCAAAAACCGCCCAGAAACCACCAACAAGCAACAAGAAACAGCCCGCATAACATCAGTTAATGAGTAACTGCTTAGCTATTAGATAATAGCTGTTAGATTTTTTGGTTCAAAAAAGACCGCGTCCTTATCCGGGGCGCGGTCTTTTTTTGTGATTTCTAAAAACGCATCAACCGGCCAACACCTGTCCCAGTCCGAAAAGCAGCGTAAAGACTAATGTGCTCAACGCCATCTGCTTCAGCAGCGGGTCGATTTGCATCGGTTCCTGCCGGTGCCACACTTGGTAGCCATTGAAGAGCAGCAGCGGCACGGCGGCCACGAACAGCCACTGCCACGGCGAACGGTACGAAAGCGCCACAAATACCACCGCGCAGCCCAGGCCCAGGCCCAGCAGCAGACCGTGGTAGCGCCGCGCCCGCACCGCGCCCAGGCGCACCGGAATGGTGATTTTACCCGCCAGCACGTCGGAGTCAATGTCACGGATGTTATTGACATTCAGCACAGCTGTGGCGAAAAATCCGAGGGCGGCGGCAGGCAGCAGCACGGCGGACGGCAGCGTCTGGGTTTGCAAAAAGTAGGTGCCACACACGCCCACCAGCCCGAAGAAAACAAACACCGACAAATCGCCCAAACCAGCGTAGCCGTAGGGCCGGCTGCCGGCGGTGTAGTTCACGGCCGCCCAAATGGCCGCCAGGCCCAGGGCCAGAAACCCCAATGCCCAACCCAATCCGGCCGCACCCAGGGCCTGCCACAGCAGCACAAGGCCGCTAACGAGGGCCAGTGTGCCGCAAATCCACATGGCCCGCAGCATTTGGGCACTGGTGATGGCCCCGCTCTGCACGGCCCGCTGCGGACCCTGGCGGTGGACGCTATCGGCCCCGTTTTGCGAGTCGCCGTAGTCGTTGGCTAGGTTGCTGAGGACTTGCAGCAGCACCGTGGTGAGGGCCGCCAGCGCCACAACGGGGCCGTTGAGCTGCCCGGCGGCCCGCGCCAGAAAGCCCGCTGTGAAAATACTGGCTAGGGCCAGCGGTAGGGTGCGTGGGCGGAAGGCGGAAATCCAGGGAGTCATGATTTAAGCTTTTAGCAGGGGCCTTCAATCGGCTCGTAGCTGATGGCTAAGAGCTTCGTTCAACAAAAATGCAGACAACTGGCGCACGAAGCCTACCAGTTGTCTGCATTATCTAAAAAAAGCCAACAGTCACGGGCCGATTGAAGGCCGCTACTATCAGCCAATAGCTTATTTTGCGATGTCTGCCAGCAATTCGGCACTCATGGGCGTGACACCGGACTTGTAGAATTTCAGCACCTTGCCATTTTCATCGACCAGGTATTTGCAAAAATTCCAGCCCGGCTTTTCGCCGGTGGCGGAGGCCAGGTACTGGTAGAGCGGGGCCGTGTCGTCACCTTTGACGGATACTTTGCTGAAAAGCGGAAACGTGACACCGTAGTTTTTCTCGCAAAAAGCAGCGATTTGCTTTTCGTTGCCCGGCTCCTGCCCGCCGAAGTTGTTGGCCGGGAAACCCAGCACGACGACTTTGTCGCCGTGGGCTTTGTAGAGTTGCTCTAACTCTTTGTATTGCGGGGTGTAGCCGCACTCGGAAGCGGTGTTCACGATGAGCAGTTTTTTACCTTTGTATTGGCTCAGATTTACATCCTTGCCGTCGATGGTTTTGACGGTGAAATCGTAAACGGAGGCAGCGGCGGTGGTTTCGGACATGACCGGGGGGTTGGTGGCGGTAGCGGAACTGCAGGCCACCAGCGCAGTGGCGGCAGCCAAAAAAGAAGCTTTGAGTATCATCTGAATCAGGCAGTAGAGGGTATGTCAGTGCCAACCGCGCACCGATGCAATGGTTTTGGGCCGACGCCGGGGCTAATTGCGCACCTGGCCGACGGCCGTGGGCGAAGGTGTCAAAATGTCGTTGAGTATCGTGGCGCTGAGCGGGGTGACGGCCGACGGGTAAAACCGCACAACGTGCCCGGTTTCGTCAATCAGGTACTTACAAAAATTCCAGGTGGGGCGGTCATTCGTCACGCCATTGTAAGCCTGGTTGCCCAGAAAACGGTAGAGCGGGATGGCCGCTGTGCCCACCACGGCCACCCGGCTGAAGAGCGGAAACGTAACATTGTAAGTGCCGGTGCAGAAATTAGAAATCTGGCCATCGGTGCCGGGTTCCTGCCCCCCAAAGTCGTTGCTCGGGAAGCCCAGCACCACCACCCGGCTCGCGTATTGGGTCGAAAGAGTTTGCAGCTCAGTGTATTGCGGCGTGTAGCCGCACTGCGAGGCCGTGTTCACAATCAGTATCTTACGCCCCCGGTAGCGGCCCAGATTTACGCGCTGCCCGTTGATGTCGATGACGTTGTAGCGGTACACCGACGAATAATCGACATAAGGCGTAAGCTTTTGACCATCAACACCGGTGGGGCTGATTTGGGCCATCGCCCCAGCCGGAGCTACTTCGGGCACCACGTCGTTGGTTTTGGAGCAGCCAACGGCCAGGGCCGTGCCGACGCAAAGAAGAAAAGCGGGTAAAATTTTCATGGGGAGGGTCTGGTAAGTGAAGAGGGCAAGATTGCCCTCCCCCTTACGTGAAAACCGCCGGTTTGGACTTACTGTTTGGGCTACATCCGCTCCGGCACCCGAATGCCCAACAGGCCCATGCTCACGCGCAACTGTTCGCCTACGCGGGCCGTGAGGGCCAGGCGCAGGGCACGTTTGGCGACGTTATCCTCAGCCAAAACCGGCACTTCGGCGTAGAAGCGGTTGAAGGCTTTGGCCAAATCGTAGGCGTACTGGCTGATGATGGACGGCGCGAGTTGGCGGGCGGCTTCGGCCACGGCGGCGGGGTAAGCGGCTAGGTGCTGAATGAGTTCGGCTTCGGTTTCGTGCAGCTCAGTCACGCTACCGAAGTCGCCGCCCGTTAGGTTTTGCTCCTGGGACTTGCGGCCCAGCGCCGCGATGCGGGCGTTGGTGTATTGGATAAACGGCCCGGTATGGCCCTGGAAGTTAATGCTTTCCTCGGGGTTGAAGAGCATCCGTTTCTTGGGCTCCACTTTCAGCAGGAAATACTTGAGAGCCCCCATCGCCAGGGTATGAAAAAGCTCGTCTGCCTCTGCTTCGGGCATTCCGTCGATTTTGCCCATTTCGAGGGTCGTGGCTTTGGCGGTGGCCACCATGTCGCGCACCAGCTCGTCAGCGTCCACGACGGTGCCCTCGCGCGATTTCATCTTGCCCGAGGGCAAATCGACCATGCCGTAGCTCAGGTGGTGGATGGCCGCCGCGTAGGGCTTGCCCAGCTTGGCGAGCGTGGCTTGCAGCACCTGCATATGGTAGTTCTGCTCGTCGGCGATGACGTAGATGCTGCTGTCGTAGCCAAAATCCTGGTACTTCAGCTCGGCCGTGCCCAGGTCCTGGGTAATGTAGACGCTGGTGCCGTCGGCGCGGAGCAGGAGCTTCTCGTCCAGGCCCTCAGCCTGCAAATCGACCCACACCGAGCCGTCGTCTTTGCGGAAGAAAACGCCTTTTTGCAAGCCTTCCTCCACCCGCTCCTTGCCCAGCAGGTAGGTGCCCGACTCGTAGTAAAACTTGTCGAAATCGACACCGATATTTTTGTACGTTTGGTCGAAACCCTCATATACCCAGCCGTTCATCTGCTTCCAGAGGCCTACCACGGCTTCGTCGTGGGCTTCCCATTGTTGCAGCATTTGCTGGGCTTCGAGCATGAGCGGGGCCTTGCGCTTGGCCACGTCGGGGGCCACGCCTTCGGCTTCGAGCTGCCGCACTTCCTCGCGGTAGTGGCGCTCGAAGAGCACGTAGTATTTGCCCGTCAAATGGTCGCCCTTGATGCCGGCCGAAGCCGGCGTTTCGCCCTGCCCGAAGCGCTGATAGGCCAGCATCGACTTGCAGATGTGAATGCCCCGGTCGTTCACCAGGTTGGCTTTGGTGACGGTGGCGCCGGTTGCTTTCAGGATTTCGGCCACCGAGTAACCCAGGAAGTTATTCCGTAAGTGCCCCAGGTGCAGCGGCTTGTTGGTGTTGGGCGACGAATACTCGACCACCACGCGGCGCGGCACGCCCGGCGCATTTACCGGGGCCGTGGCGGGCTGCGCCAGTAGCGCGTGCAGCAGCTTGAGCCACTCGGCATCGGCCACTTCAAGGTTGAGGAAGCCCTTGACGACGTTGAAGCCGCGCACCCGTGGCTCGTTGGTTTTCAGCCACTCGCCCAGCGCCTGCCCGATTTGCTCGGGGCCTTTGCCAAAGGCTTTGGTGAGCGGAAACGTGACGAGCGTAAAGCTGCCCGCAAACTCCTTGCGGGTAGGTTGCAGGGCCAGGGCGCTGGCCGGAATATCCTGCCCAAAAACCGCCTGGGCGGCGGTTTGCAGGGCGTTTTTGAGGTCGTTTTCGAGGGTTTGCACGGGGCAAAGGTACGGCGGCCGGCAAACGCCCGTAACCGCGTCGGCCGAAACGCCGCTGCCTTCGCCCCAGCGCACGATTGGCCTGTTCCTGCTCACACCAGAATTTCACCCGACGGCCAACCGACCTGCCAGGTCCTCGATATCGGAACGGCGGGCCAATACTTGCAGCCACTCGGGCGGAATGGCTGTTTCGCCATAGGCCAGCCCGGCCAGTCCCCCGGCTACGGCGGCGGTGGTATCGGTGTCGTCGCCCAGGTTCACCGCCGCCAGCACGGTGGCAGCGTACCCATCATGCTTAAGCAAACACCACAGCGCGGCCTCCAACGTATGCACCACGTAGCCGGTAGATTTGATGAGTTGTTCGTCCAACGTAGGCAGTGTACCATCAAGAATGACCCGATAATGCCCGTCTTCTACCACGGCCGGAATTGACCCGCTTTCAAGCCAGGGAATTACCTGCTGGCGCATTAGCTCATACGCCACGGCGGGCGCGTGACCCCGCACCAATTCGCGGGCAACGACCAAATACAAAAAGCACCCCAGCGAAGACCGTGGGTGGCCGTGCGTTACACAGGCCACCGAATTAGTCAACGTCCAGCAGGCGTCCAGGTTTAGGTGCTCGGCAAGCCACGTTTGGTGAAAAACCAGCGGCAAGATGCGCATGAGCGCGCCGTTACCGTTGCTCCCTTCGGAGCGCTGCCCAGCCAGTTCCGGCTGTACGCCTTGCTTCAAGTGTACGATGGCGGCGTGGGTGGCGCCGCCCACGTCAAAAACCTCCCCGGTAGCCGTCCAATAAGCGTTATCAAACCAGTTAATGCAGCGCCGGCCGAAATCGTCTAAATCGGGCAGCCCGTTGAGGCCGCCCGAACGGGCCAATGTCTCAGCCAGGCAAAACGTCAGCGCCGCATCGTCGGACCATGTGCCCATTGGCTGGTGGTGGGTGCCGTAAGCGCGCATACCCACCACAGGGTCGAGGCGCCGCGCTGCCCGGCTCCGAAACTCGACTGGCACCCCCAGCGCGTCGCCAACAGCCACCCCCAACAAGGCGGAACGTGCGGCAATGGAATTATTTTGCTGCATACAATCAGGTTGAAATCAATGAACTGCTTAGAAAGTCGAGAGCGGGAAGTAGAGGCGCAATATTTTGCGCCTCTCGTTGAACAAAATCGTTGGAAAAGCGCCCGCGAGGAGGCGCAAAATATTGCACCTCTACCTCTCTGGCGTGGCTTTGCCGACTTTCCAAACAGCTCCAATGGGCAGGAAGCGTCAAATGAACCCCAGCCAAAATAAAGCGCCCCCCAAACCACCTACCGACTCACCACCTCGCCCAGTCGCAACCGCTTCTCAATGGCAGCAGTGGCTTTTTCGAGGATGTTGAAGGCGTTTTTGGCCATCGTGTTTTCATTGTCCAGCGTCGGGTTTATTTCCACCATCTCGAAGCACACCACGCGGTCGTTTTCCAGCAAATCCTGGCACAGGTTTTCGGCTTCGGATAAATACAAACCGGCTTCTACCGGGGTGCCGGTGCCTTTGCTGAACTCCGAATCGAGCGAATCCACGTCGAAGGAAATGTACACCATGTCGCAAAAACGCAGGTGCTCGTAGATTTCGCGCGTCACCTGCCGCGAGCCTTTGGCCTGGAACTCGGGCAGCTTTATCCACTTGATGCCCAGACGTTCGATGACGGCTTCTTCTTCGGCTTCGGTGTCGCGGACGGCCACGTACACGAGGTGCTCGGGGCGGATTTTGGGGCCGGGCTCGGCCAGGTTTTGCAGGCGCTGCCAGAAAAACAGGGTTTCGGCGTCGGGCTGCTGGCGCTGGCAGGCGCGGTTGTCGTCGCCGAGGGCGGCGGCGAGTGGCATTCCGTGGACGTTGCCGCTGGGCGTGGTGTAGGGCGAGTGGATGTCGGCGTGGGCGTCTATCCAAATCACGCCCAGTGTTTTGTGCGGGTAAGTGGCCTTGATGCCGGCAATGGTGGCATTGGCCGAGCTGTGGTCGCCGGCCAGCACCAGCGGAAACTCGCCGAAGCGCAGCGTCTGCTCCACGGCGTTGGCAATGCCTTTTTGCACGGTGTGGATGGAGTCGATGTGCTTGGCGAAGGGGAAGTGGTTTTTATCGAAGAGGACATGGTTGAGGTCGGGCACGACCACCGAGTTGAAGCGCCGGAAATAATCAGAGCCTTTGTTGAGGCAGGCCACGCGCAGCGAATCGGGGCCCATGCCCGCGCCGCGCGTGCCGGCCCCGAGCTCGGAGCGTACTTCCAGTAATTTGATGCGTTTCATCGGAGAATGGGAATGGAGGTATGGCGGATGGCGGCATCGTTCCAAATTTTTCATTTAACATTTATCAATGAACATTTAACAGCTGTTCCAGCGGACCTAATGGCGCGGTTTGAAAGACTGTTAACTGTTAACTGATAAATGTTAAATGAAAAATTTCGAGCGCTGCCTTTCGTCGGGCCGAAGCCTGCCGTAGCCAAGTCGCTTAC
>JANYFQ010000027.1 GCA_025362615.1 Hymenobacter sp.
CCGGCGATGCCCGTTTGTGCCGCAATGACGGTGTGCTGGCCCACCTCCACGTTGTGCGCCAGTTGCACCAGATTGTCAATTTTACTGCCCGTTCCGATGGCCGTCGAACCCAGCGTGGCGCAGTCGATGGTGGCATTGGCACCGATGCTCACGTAGTCGGCCAGCACCACGTTGCCAATTTGCGGAATGGGTTTGTATGACCCATCGGGCTGCGGCGCGAACCCGAACCCGTCGGAACCCAGCACGGCCCCGGCTTTCACGACGCAGAATCGGCCTATTACGCAATCGGCCATTATTTTAGCTCCGGCGTGGATGATGCTGCCCTCGCCAATCGTTACCCGGTCGCCGATGTAGGCGTGGGGGAAAACCAGCACGTTGTCGCCCAGCTTGCAGCCGTCGCCGATGTACGAAAATGCCCCCCGGTAGTGCCCCGCGCCGATGGTCGAGCCTGCGCCCATAAAACACGGCTGCTCCACGCCGCGCCGGCCGGTGCGGGTGGTTTGGGCATAAAATTCGAGCAGTTGGCTGAAGGCCCGGTACGGGTCATCGACGCGGATGAGGGCCGCCGTAACCGGCTGATGCAGTGCGAAATCGCGGGCGACGATTACGGCCGTGGCGCTCGTCGTGTAGAGGTGCGGCTCGTACTTGGGGTTGGCCAAAAACGACAGCCCGCCCGCCTGGGCTTCCTCGATTTTATTCAGGCTGCTGACCTTCAAAGCGCCGTCGCCTTCCACGATTCCGCCGAGCTGTTCGGCCACTTGCTGCACGGTAAATTCCATAGGTCGGCAAAATTAGGGGATTGAGGTTGGTGTTGAACAGAATTTGTAAAAGAGTCAATTTTTATTTACCTTTGTGATGTTAGGCAATTTCCGTCACGATTATTACGCAGTAGAAATGACAAAAAAAGTTAAAGATTTAATTAAAGTATTGAAAGAAAATGGTTGGTACATAGAGCGCACGAATAAGCACCATATTTTCGAGCACGAAACACAAAATACGTTAAATAACAGGCCATTGACAGTGAGTAAACACGAAAATGAGGACTTGTCAATTGGGACTTACAACAATATTCTGAAAAATGCTGGGCTCAAGTAACCTCAAACCACCACTTATTGTACCGATGAAAACCGCAACTTTTTTAGTAGAAAAGACTGCCACAGGCTACACCGCCTATGCCGAAGAATTTGGTATTCTGGCTGCCGGAAAATCCTTAAAGCAGGTTTATGAAGAGGCCGAAGCCGGCCTGGCCGAACAATGCGAATACCTCGGTGAGCGCCCATCCGACTACGAATTGGTGTTTACTTACGACTTTCCGGCGCTATTTGAAGTGTACGGCTTGAATGTGAAGGCAGTAAGTTCGGCAACGGGTATCAATCCGACGCTTATTAGTCAGTACATCAATGGCAAAAAAAGCCCTTCGCGCAAGCAAAAGAGCCGCATCGAAGCAGGTATTCACAGCTACGCCAGGGGCTTGGAAAACTTTCGGTTTGCCTGACATTGGGAGTGATGCTCAACGGCGAGTGGCCGGGCGAACCGCTGCGCGGAATTTGCCTAACCACTGTTCACCCAATCACCGGATTTCCTTCGGGTAGCAGATGTAAAATTTTTCCACCCGCTGGCTCAACGCCCGGATGTTGGGCAAATCCGAAGCTTCCATCACGTTCACGATTTCGCCTTTTTTGGTCAGGATTTCGATGGGTTCGTCGCTCTCGGCGTTGTAGGCGCTGTTGCTGAGGCGGCCCGAAATCATGAGCAAAGTAGCCTCGGTGGGCGGCAGGCCGAACTGTTGCTCAATCAGCTCGCGGATGCCGAGGCGAAATTCGTCGTCGAACGGCTCCGGGGCCAGCACGATTTTGAGCAGGTTGCGGTGCAGAATGCTCTTGGCCAGGTAGCTCAGAACTTTATCGGGGTGGCTGGCCCAGGCTTTGATGGCCGACCAAATGTCGTAATCGTCCAGCTCGACAAAGTGGCTGAGAATTTTTTCGTCTTTTTCAAATTCGCCCAGGCTCACGGCGCGGCCCAGGAAGTAGCCCAAGCAGGAGTTGGCGGGCACTTCGGTGCCGCGCCGGGCCAGGTCGCGGGCCCGCTGCACGGTGCGGATAACCATCTGCTCGGCGCTCGTAACCGTCTTGTGTAGATATACTTGCCAGTACATCAGCCGGCGGCTCACCAGAAAGTTCTCGACCGAGTATACGGCTTTTTCTTCCAGTACCAGCCGTTCGTCGTGGACGCGCAGCATCTTGATGAGGCGGTCGGCACCGGGGCGGCCTTCCTCCACGCCGGTGTAAAACGAGTCGCGGTTGAGGTAGTCGAGCCGGTCCATATCCAACTGACTGCTCACGAGCTGATGGAAAAATGGCCGGCCGTAAGTGCCCTGAAAGATGGCGATGGCCAGGTCAAGCCGGCCTTCAAATTCCTTGTTGAGGCGTTGCATCAAAAACAGCGAAAGCTGCTCATGCGGCACATCCTGAAAAATAGCCGTTTCGAGGGCGTGGGAGAGGGGGCCGTGGCCGATGTCGTGCAACAGAATGGCTACCAGCGCCGCTTCGCCTTCCTGCGCCGAAATAGCTGTTCCTTTGTCTTTTAACGTCCGCAATGCCAGTTGCATGAGGTGCATCGCGCCCAGCGCGTGGTGAAACCGGGTGTGCAACGCCCCTGGGTACACGAACCCCGTCAGGCCAAGCTGTTGAATGCGACGTAAGCGTTGAAAATACGGGTGCTCGATAAGGTCAAAGAGCAGTTCCGTTGGGATGGTGACGAAGCCGTACACGGGGTCGTTGAATATTTTCTTTTTGTTCATGCGGGGCAAAGGTCGGACGGGTTTAAACGAGGGGCGGTGCGGGCGGGCGGCGAAAAATCCGCCCCCCCCCACCCCCCC
>JANYFQ010000075.1 GCA_025362615.1 Hymenobacter sp.
CCACGCTCCAGCCCTCGGCGGCGTAGGCGGCGGCCCCGCCGATGAACCAGTCGGGCAGTTGCAGCAGGTAGGAGCTTTGCAACACTTCCTTCAGCGAGCCGCCGTACATCATGTCGTTGAGCAGCACCTGGGTTAGCTCGGTGCTGAGGGTACGCTTGAAGTCGGTTTGCTGGCCCGTAAAGGCGATTTCGACCTTGCTCATGCGGGCCAGCGGGGTTTCGCCGCCGTTCACCTGCAAGTCGTTGCTGAGGCCGATATTGCTCTGCCGCAAATCGCCGACGGTGTTGTAAATCAGGAGCGTAGTTTTGGAATACGGGTAGTAGCCAATGAGTGCCGTGATGCGTTGCAGCTCTTTTTCGGCGTATTCCACGGCGCGGCGGGCGCTGGGTTCGCCACCATCGTAATAGAGCACCGTAAAGTTCTGGGTCGTAAACTCTTTCCAGTCAAACTTTTTGTACTGAATGCGGACCCGCCCGAACGGTTCCTGAGCCGTTTGGGCGTAGGCCGGGCCGGGCAAAAAGGCCAACAGGGCCAGCAGCGCGGCAACCCCGGCCGTGCGGCGGATAGCAAAAGATAAGGGCATAGTCAAATTAACGGCACGAAAACGAAAGCGTTGAGGAAACGGCAACCCAGGGGCGGGCGGTGGGGTTCAAAATGGGTGGGGAAGGGCGGGTAAGGGCGAGCCACTGGCCCTACGGCCGGTAAAATTTCGCCACGCACCGGGCCAAATCGGCTTCGGGCCACAGTGGCGCGTTGTGCAGCAGGTGTTGCGCCAGCATTTCGGACAGCAATGGGGCCAGCATCACGCCCTTCGAGCCGTAGCCACCGCACAAGCTCAGCCAGGGGTGGGCGGGGTGGCGGCCCAGCAGCGGGCGGCGGTCGTACACGGCGGGGCGTATGCCGGCGCGTTGGCCGCGCACCGTAAAGGGCAGCGGCGTGAGGCCCGCCAGCCGACCGCTGAGTTCGGTAAGTGCTTCGTTGGTAATGCCTTCGGCGAAGGGCGGCCAGCGGTAGGTAGCGCCTACCCGAAACCGGCCTTCGCCCACGGGCACCACGTAGGCGGCGCGGTTCAGTACTTGCGCCTGGCTCAGGCCGGGGCAGTCCACGTCCAGCACTTCGCCCTGGTTGGGGGTGAGGGGCAGCCAGTTGAAGTACGGGTTTTGTTTGGCTGCCGCGCCTTCGCAGCACACCACGTAGCGGGCCAGCACGGCGTGGGCGTAGCGGAGGCGGCCGTCGGGCTGCACGGTGAGGGCGGCCCAATCGAAGGGTTCAAGCCGCAAACGGTCAGCCGCTTGATGCTCCTTTGCCAGGGCGGCCAGCAGGGCCGCCACCGCTACGTGGCCGCCGTGTTGCAGCCAGGCCCCGCCGAGCGGCGCGGTTACGCCCGGCAGGGCGGGGTCGTCGGCGGTGATGGCTTTGACGAAAGCGCCCCATACGTTTTCGGCGCGGCGGGCCAGCATTTGCTGCTGCTCCTGCCCCGAGCCGAAGGCTTTGAAGATGGGGGTTTCGACAAAAAACAACTGGCCGAACCGCTCGTTCAGGGCACGGTAGGCGGCGGCGGCGGCGGGCAGCAGCTCGGCGGCCCGCCACGTCAGGGCGAAGCGTTTGCCGGCCACGGGGTTCATCAGGCCGGCGGCCACGTTGGAGGCCGAATGGGGGTTGGGTTGGTCGTACACGAGCACGCGCTGGCCGTGGGCGCGGAGGCAGTCGGCGAGCAGGGCCCCGGCCAGGCCGTGGCCCACGAGCAGGAAATCGCAGTCGGTCATAAGGGGCGTTTGGGGTGGGTTCAAAGGTATTGATTGCGGTTTGGAAAGCCGGGGTTGGGGTGGGCGGCGCGGGCGGGGTTGCACCCATCACCCGCGCCGTTGGCGTGCCGCAGGGAAACCAATAAGCGGGCGCACCCCGCCACTTGTTTGTGACCAAAACCGGGCTTCCTCAGTGCCTATTCAAATAGGCGGTGCGGGCGGGCGGGGTTGAGCCGCCCGCCCGCTTGTCGTTGGGCTCGTTTGGGCTGACGTTCAACGATTAGCGGGCGGGCGGCGAAAAAGCCGCCCGCCCGCACCGGCCCATCTGCCGGGCTTGGTCGGGTAGGCGCTAATGCCTGCGGCAAAAGCGCTATCAAAAAAGGTGTACTGTTGACATTCCCTGGTTTTCTTTGCTTATCTTTCCCGCACAATTCATTCTTCACCTTTTACCCCCTGATTTTTCATGTTGCAGCTTTTTACGCCATCCGAAAAAACGCGGGCCGAACGCGGGCCGAACGCGGGCCGAACGCGGGCCGAACGCGGGCCGAACGCGGGCCGAACGCGGGCCGAACGCGGGCCGAACGCGGGCCGAACGCGGGCCGAACGCGGGCCGAACGCGGGC
>JANYFQ010000140.1 GCA_025362615.1 Hymenobacter sp.
GTTTGCCGCAAGCTGCCTTTTCTGATTTGATTTTTTATGCCCTCGTTTCAACGCCTGAATAATTTGGTGGGCTGGCTGGTGTTTATCATCGCCGCCACCACCTACCTCCTCACCCTCGAACCTACCGCCTCGTTCTGGGACTGCGGCGAGTTTATTGCCTGCTCCTACAAGCTGCTGGTGCCGCACCCGCCGGGGGCACCCACTTTCTTGCTGCTGGGGCGGCTGGTGTCGCTGTTTTCGCTGGGCGACGTGACCAAAGTAGCGCCGCTCATCAATGCGCTTTCGGGCCTCAGTTCGGCCTTTGCGGTGCTGTTTTTATTCTGGATTATTACCCGGCTGGCCAGCAAGCTGGTGTTGCGCCGGGCCGACTTCACGCCCGAAAACGCCCCGCTCGCGGAGCCGACCACGGCCCAGACGCTGCTCATTCTGAGCGCGGGTGTGGTGGGCGCGTTGTCGTTTGCCTTCTCCGATTCGTTCTGGTTCAATGCCGTGGAGGGCGAAGTGTACGCCATGTCGGCGCTCTGCACGGCGGCCGTGGTGTGGCTCATGCTGAAGTGGGAGGCCCACGCCGCCGAGCCGACATCTGACAAGTGGATTGTGTTGATTGCCTACGTCATCGGCCTCAGCATTGGGGTTCACTTACTCAATCTGCTGGCGTTGCCGGCGCTCGGGCTGCTCTACTATTATCGGCGTAATGCACTTCCCACCACCAGTGGGGCCATTATTACGCTGGCGGTGAGCCTGGTGATTGTCGGTTCCATTCTGGTCGGTATCATTCCGGGTTTGCCCACGCTGGCGGGCGGGTTCGAGGTATTTTTTGTGAACGCCGTGGGGCTGCCCTTCAACTCCGGGCTGTTTATTTTCCTGGCCCTCTTTCTGGGGCTAATTTACCTGGGCTTTCGGCTTTCGTTTCAGCGCAAAAGCCAACTGCTAAACACAACCATGCTGTGCTTTACGTTTATTTTGATTGGGTATTCAACCTACCTCATCGTACCCATCCGGGCCTCGTTCAAGCCCACCATCAACGAGAACGACCCGTCGGATGTGCTCTCGTTCGTGAGCTACCTCAAGCGCGAGCAGTACGGCTCACGGCCCCTGCTCTACGGCCCGCAATTCAACGCCCAACCCGACCACTACGAGGAAGGTGCCCCGCGCTACCGCCGCGACCCCAAAACCAAAACCTACCAGGAAATTCTGCCCCGCGCTCAGGAGCCCGGCTACGCCGATGCGGACATGATGTTGCTGCCGCGCCTGTACTCTTACGAGCCCAGCCACTTGCAGGAATACAAGAAATGGGTTGATGTGCAGGAAGGGGTGAAGCCGTCGATGGGCCAGAACCTGTCGTTTTTGTTCCGCTACCAGATGGGGCATATGTTCTGGCGCTACTTCATGTGGAACTACGTGGGGCGCGAGTCCGACGTGCAGCAGGCGGGCGTGGTCACGCCTTTCAGCCCGGCGGGCAAAACCCTGCCCGCCCACATCGGCGAAAGCCCGGCCCGCAACAACTTCTTCGCCATTCCGCTTATTCTGGGGCTGATTGGGCTGTGGTTTCAGGTGCGGAAAGACGGGCGCAACGCCCTGGTAGTGGGACTGTTGTTCCTGCTCACGGGGCTGGCCATTGTGGTGTACCTCAACCAGCCGCCGCGCGAGCCGCGCGAGCGCGACTACACCTTTACGGGGGCCACGTTTGCCTACGCCATCTGGATTGGCCTGGGCGTGCTGGGCCTGGCCGAATTGCTGGGCCTGGTGCTGAAGAACGACGGGCTGCGAGCCGCTCTTGCGCTGGCCATCAGCCTGCTGGCCCCCGGTTTGCTGGTAGCCCAGGGTTGGGACGACCACAACCGCTCGGCCCGTTACAACTCCGTCGATTCGGCCAAAAACCTGCTCGATTCCTGCGAACCCAACGCCATCCTCTTCACCAACGGCGACAACGACACCTTCCCGCTCTGGTACGTGCAGGAGGTGGAGGGCTACCGCACCGACGTGCGCGTGGCGGTGCTTTCGTACCTGAACACCGACTGGTACATTGCCCAAATGAAGCGACGGTCTTATAAATCAGCGGGTTTCCCGATTTCAATGGATTCGAGCCGCTACGCACAAGGAACCAACGACATGGTGCCTTTCGCCCAAAATCCGGCCGTGCAGGAGGTCAATCTGAAAGAGTTCATCAAACTCGTGACCGACAACAACCCGCTGCTGCAAGTGCAGTACCAGGAGGGCGGCCCGAGCATGATGTCGTTTCCGACCCCTAATTTCTACTTGCCGATTGACACGGCGGCCGTTAAGCGCCTGGGCATCATCCCGAAAGGCCGTGAAAAGCAGCTTGTGGCCCGAATGGACTGGAGCATGGGCAAGCGCGGCATCGAGAAGAAAAACCTCGTCATCCTCGACATGATTGCCACCAACAACTGGCAGCGGCCCATCTACTTCAGCAGCACCGTAGCCCCGTCGGACTACATGAACCTGCAACCCTACTTCCAACTTGAGGGCATGGCCTACCGCCTGCTGCCCCTGCGCGACCCCAACTACGACCCGCGCGGCGACGAAGGCTACGTCGAGAAAACGCTGTGCTACAACAAGTTGATGAAGCAATACAGCTACCGCAGCCTCACCGACGCGAACATCTTCTACGACGAAAACAACCTGCGTTTCCCCAGCAACTACCGCGACAAGTTCGCCCGCCTCGCCGGGGCTTACCTCGCCGATGGCGACACCAAAACCGCCCGCGAAGTGGCCGATAAGTGCCTGGCCGTGATGCCCGACAAGGCCGTGCCCTACGACTACTACACGCCCCTGCTGGTGCCCACGCTGGTGGCCAGCGGCGAAACCGCCCGCGCCAACGAAATTATGGATACGATGACGCGCCGCTCCGAGCAACTGCTTGGTTATTACGCCGTGCTGCCCAACAGCAGCCTCTACGACGACGACCAGCGCCTGGCCCTCGTGGGCCTGCAAAGCGTGTACCGCGCCGCTGAATTGGTGAACGACAAGGTGCGGGCCGACAAGGCCGTGGCACTGATGAACCAGTATTACCCGCGATAGGGGCGGGGCACGAAACCAACCCGTGAGAAGGGCCAGGACGTTAGCGCCCTGGCCCTTTTTTAGTGGTTTTTGGGTGGAAGCGGCCGGCCGCCGCACCCGGCACCGAAGCATCCGGGCTGGCACGGAGCGGGAAGCGGGCAAAAAATAAGTAATGGCACGGATTGCGGGAGCCTGGCTCCGCCCGCCACCTTTGTGACAGCCGAAACCGCCCCGCTTTGCCGG
>JANYFQ010000295.1 GCA_025362615.1 Hymenobacter sp.
GCAGCCTACGGCAGTGGCCGGACGAACCGCTTCGCGGAATTCGCCCGACCGCTGGACCTGGGACAGGCCCCGCCCCTACCTTTGCCCCACCATGCAAAAACCCAGTATTCCGCAAGGAACCCGCGATTTTGGGCCGGCCCAGGTGGCGCGGCGGCAACACATTTTGGGCGTTATCCGGCGCACGTTTGAGCAGTTTGGCTACGCCCCGCTTGAGACCCCGACGATGGAAAACCTGTCGGTGCTCACCGGCAAGTACGGCGACGAGGGCGACCAGCTCCTGTTTAAAGTCCTCAACTCGGGCAACTTTTTGGTGAAGGAGCGGCGCGGCGAAATCACGCCCCTCGTCACACCCGAAGACCTGGCCGACGGCCCCCGCGCCGTGCTGCCCAAAATTGCCGAAAAGGGCCTGCGCTACGACCTCACCGTGCCCTTTGCCCGCTACGTGGCCATGAACAGGGGCGCGCTCACCTTCCCCTTCAAGCGCTACCAAATGCAGCCCGTGTGGCGCGCCGACCGCCCCCAGCGGGGCCGCTACCGCGAGTTCATGCAGTGCGATGCCGACGTGGTGGGCACCGACTCGCTGCTCTGCGAGGCCGAAATCGTGCTCATGATGGCCCAGGTGCTGGGCGGGTTGGGGCTGGACGATTTCACCATCAAAATCAACCACCGGGGCGTGCTGCGGGGGATATTTGAGGCGCTGGGCGGCGAGGGCAAGGAAACCGATTTGCTGGTGGCCATCGACAAGCTCGATAAAATCGGGGCCGAGGGCGTGACGAAGGAGCTGCTCGAAAAAGGCTTTTCGGCCGAAGGCGCGGCGCGGCTTTTCGAGTTGATGGCGGCCCCGTCGTTGGCCGAACCGTTTGCGGCGGCGGGCACGGCCGAGGGCGCGCGCGGCCTGCGCGAGCTGACCGAAGTGCGCGAGCTGCTGGCCGCCTCCGGCTTCCGGCAATTCGACCGCCTCCAGTTCGACCCCACCCTGGCGCGGGGCCTCTCCTACTACACGGGCTGCATTTTCGAGGTCAAAATCAACAACGTGGCGATGGGCAGCGTGAGCGGCGGCGGGCGCTACGACAACCTGACGGGGGCCTTCGGCCTGCCCGACGTGTCGGGCGTGGGCTTCTCCTTCGGGGTGGATAGGCTCTACGACTGCCTCGAAAGCCTCGACCTCTTCCGCGACACCGCCGAAACGCCCACGCGGGTGCTGCTCACGCATTTCGACGCGGCCACCGGGCGGGCCGCCCTGCCGCTGCTGGCCCAACTCCGCGCCGCCAACATCCCCGCCGAACTCTACCCCGATGCCAGCAAAGTGGCCAAACAGTTCAAGTACGCCGACGCCAAGGGCATTCCGCTGGTGCTGGTGCTGGGGCCGGAGGAGCTGGCGGCGGGCACGGCCAAAATCAAAATCATGAAAACCGGCGAGGAAAAAGTGCTGCCGCTGGGCGAGGTGGTGGCGGCGCTCTCGGCGTAAGGCGAAACGCCGTTTCGCGGCGAGCGCGGCGAGCAACGCACGCCATGCGACCCCCGCAGAAGCAACGCGCCAACAAACCTGTCGCAGCAGCCCCCGTACCTCAACGCCTTAACTTGCCTGTGCGCTGAGAACTTACAAATTGCGGTTACGCCCTACCCCGAAGGGGTTGCACAACGAAGCCGGGGGTTGGCGACCAACGGAAGCCTACCCCCGGATAACCGGACCCGTAACCCGAACCCCAACGGGGTTCTACCGCCGTTGAACAACGACCGGGCGGCGGCGGTGGAACCCCGTTGGGGTTCGGATAATCCCCATTGCGTGACCGGGGGGTAGGCTCCCGTTGGTCGCCAACCCCCGGCTCTGTTGTGAAACCCCTTCGGGGTAGGGCGTAACATCAGTTATTTTTCGTCTTTCTACTGCCCCCGCCCCATGCCCGAATCGCTGTCGGCCCAGTACGCCCACCTGGTGTTTTCGACCAAAGACCGGGCACCGTTGCTGGCCGCGCCCGGCTGGCGTGAGGCCCTGCACGGCTACCTGGCGGGCACCTCGGCCGGCCTGGGATGCCCCGCCCTGGCCGTAGGCGGCGTGGCCGACCACGTACACTTGCTGGCCCGCCTGGCCCGCACCATCGCCCCGGCCGACTGGGTGAAAGAGTTGAAACGGGCCTCCAGCGTGTGGGCCAAAACCCGGCCCGACGGCCCGGCCGGCTTTGCCTGGCAGGCGGGCTACAGCTTGTTTTCGGTGAGCGCCTCGCAACTCGACAAGGTGCGGCACTACGTCCTCCACCAGGCCGAGCACCACCGGCAGGCCACGTTTCAGGACGAGTACCGCCGCTTGCTCCAAGCCCACGACCTGGCCTGGAACGAAGCCTACGTGTGGGATTGAGAACGCGGACGGCGGCAACGGTTTTGCCCGGTCGTTCAACGGCGGTGGAACCCCGTTGGGGTTCGGGCAGCCGGGTCCGGTTGTCCGGGGGTAGGCTCCCGTTGGTCGCCAACCCCCGGCTGCGTTGTGCAACCCCTTCGGGGTAGGGCGTAACGGCCGTTGCGAACGATGCAAAAGCCACTTCGGACCTGCGGCCGTTGCAACGCTGACAGCTTATTTCGAGGCCCCGCCCGACGCTGAATCCTGCAACCCGCAGGGTATTTTGTTGGCCAGAGCCGCCCCGTCGCAAACCAAATTCGACCTCATCAAGTGGATGGTGGGCTTCTGGCTGACGCGGATGGCCGTGCTCGTGGGCTTGTATATGCGGCCGTAGGCAGCCGGGGCAGTTGGCGTTGCCTCGAAAGTGCCGGGCTACCGCACGGGCTGGGCCGCTGCTTTCTCCTTCGCTGCCTGCTGCCGGTTGTATTCTTGCAGCTTGCCCAGCGAGTTCTGCGGGTCGATGGGGCGGGGGCTGGGGGCGGCGGGTTGTTTTGGCGCGGGCGGCGGGGTTTCGGCCCCCACAACGGTGCCGTCGGGCTTCATTATCTGGCCGTCTTTGCCGCGGTAGCCGCCGGGGTAGCTTTTCCAGCCGTTGTGGGCCTTCTTGTCGGCTTTGTAAGCGCGGTTGCGCTTGCGCTCCTCGGCGGTTTTGCCGGTGAGCATTTGGCCGTAGCGCGGCTTGCGGAAAAGCGGCCCCCGGCCGCCGCCGGTGCCGCCGGTGCTGTTGCTGTTGTTCTGCTGTTTTTGGGCTTCGGTGATGTGGTAGTCATTCAGCACCCGCTGCCGGTACGCTTCGTCGGCCGCCTGGTTTTGCTGGGTTTGCTGCGAAGGCGCGTAGGGGTTGGACTGGGCGCGGGCGGCCAGGGGAGCCAGGGCCAGGGAGGCCACAAGGCAGAGGATATTTTTCATGGCACGAAGGGAAAGGCAGCGCGACGACCACGCCCGAACCGCTTACGGGCCGGGGCGGGGCAATGTTGGGCGGCTAGGGTTGGCCAGCGGCGGCGGCCGGAGGCGGGGCACGGCGGCGGCCGATGCCCGCCCCGCAGCAGCAGCCCCCCGCTGGGGCCAGCCGCTACCGACCGGCGCGGCGGGGGTAACTTCGCCGCGCTTTCTGTTGCTGCGCCACCCGTTTCTCCCACCCGCCCCGCTTGATGCTTCCCCACCTCATTTCGCCCGCGCAGCCCTTCACCCTGGCCGCGCTGGCCGCCCTGCTCGCCGACGGCCGCCCCGCCGCGCTGGCCCCCGACGCCCGGCAGGCCATCGCCGACTGCCACGCCTACCTGCACCGCAAACTGGCCGAATCGGACGCGCCGATTTACGGCATCAACACCGG
>JANYFQ010000186.1 GCA_025362615.1 Hymenobacter sp.
GCCAGCTGGCCGATTCCGCCTTCCAGCTCACGGTGCTGCGCCGCGAAGTGGCCGAAACGCTGCACCTGCCGCTGTTTCACGAAAAAATGAAGGGCGCCGGGCTGTTTCCGCTGCGGCCGGTGGCGCCGGCCGTGCTCCAAATCAACGTCGGCAAGATGTGCAACCAGGTCTGCAAGCACTGCCACGTCGATGCCGGGCCTGACCGCCAGGAAATCATGACCCGCGAAACGATGCAGCTTTGCCTCAATGCGCTGGCCCAAACCGCCATCCCCGTGGTGGACCTGACCGGCGGTGCCCCGGAGATGAACCCCTATTTCCGGTGGCTGGTGGAGGAAATAACCAGGCTGGGCCGCAAAGTGCTGGTGCGCTGCAACCTCACCATCATCGTGGCCAACAAAAAATACCACGACCTGCCCGCGTTTTTCAAGCGCCACGGCGTGGAAGTGGTGAGTTCGCTGCCCTCGTACTCGGCCGACAAAACCGACCGGCAACGCGGCGACGGCGTGTTTGCCGACTCCATCAAAGCCCTGAAAATGCTGAACGCCGTGGGCTACGGGCAGCCCGGCAGCGGCCTGGTGCTCAACCTGGTGTACAACCCCGGCGGGGCCTTTATGCCGGGCCCGCAGGCGGGGCTGGAGCAGCAGTTCAAGCGGGCGCTGGCCAAGGACTTCGGCCTCGTTTTCAACAGCCTTTTCGCCATCACCAACCTGCCCATCAGCCGGTTTTTGGATTACCTGATTGCGTCGGGCAACTACGCCGGCTACATGGAAAAGCTCGTGACGGCCTTCAACCCCACGGCCGCCGCCGGCGTGATGTGCCGCACCACCCTCTCGGTGGGCTGGGACGGCGGCCTCTACGACTGCGATTTCAACCAGATGCTGGACCTGACCGTGGCCAGCCCCGCCCGCCACATCCGCGACTTCGACGCGGCAGCCCTGGCCCAGCGCAGCATCGTCGTGAACCAGCACTGCTACGGCTGCACCGCCGGCAGCGGCAGCAGCTGCGGCGGGGCCACGGCGTAAGGGCGACTGAAACCGCCCCGCCCGAGGTGCCCCGAAGCACCGCTTCGGGGCGCGTTGGCTTGCTGATAATCCCCCAAAAAGCCCCGTCAGGTATTCCTGACGGGGCTTGCTTTTTTCGGCGAGTGCCGGAAAAACAAACCGTTTGCATTTTTAATACTTTTGACGCTATCTTTCCCACTCAATTCATTCCTCACCCTTTACCCCAACTCCTCAAATGAAGCATTTTTTTATCTCATCTGAAAAAACGCGGGCCGGACGCGGGCCGGACGCGGGCCGGACGCGGGCCGGACGCGGCTACGGGCTTTGGCCCGTGTGCTGTTTCTGACCCTTTTTAGTGCCTGGGCGGCCTGGGCGCAACCTCAGCCCTCGGCTACTTCGCTGCCGGAGTGCTACACCACCAACACGGGGGCAGGCAGTAACGGCAATGCCACGCCTGGGTCCACGGCACCGACGGCCGCCGCAGGAGTCAGCAGCATTATTGGCGGCTCGTGCGGCGAGTTTGCCGATTTTGCCCCCGCGTTTTACTTGAATAAAGACTTACCAGCGCTGCCCATTAAAACGGTGCGCCTCATCTTCCATGTCATGCAAAAAGACGACGGCAGCGAAAA
The DNA here is from genome assembly GCA_025362615.1 of Hymenobacter sp. Taxonomy (GTDB): domain Bacteria; phylum Bacteroidota; class Bacteroidia; order Cytophagales; family Hymenobacteraceae; genus Hymenobacter. The sequence continues at coordinate 1,631 of JANYFQ010000186.1, forward strand.
CTGGAAAGAACCCAGCCGAGACCTGGGCGCTGATGAAACCATCCTGCGCGGCTACATCGACGGGCTGACACAGTGGCCAGCGGGCGGCCAACCCATCCGGGGAGCGAACGGCATATTTAGCCAACTCAATCCCCGCATCACCGCCGCTGGCACTGCCGTAGTCCCGGCAGTCTACGACGACACCCGCATTCGCTTCAAGATAGAGGCGGTGCGCTACTACCGAAGTACCCGCTACTGGAATATGTCGAACGGCCTGGCATTGGGCTGTGAGGGAGGGGGTTGCTTACCCGAGTTTTACCGGACTTTTGTAACTAACACGGCCACCAACCCCGGCATAACCGGGGTGCCGCTTGATGCAGACCAGCAAAACAATGTTATCCACGTGTTTTTTGGGGAAACCCCCGGCGGCCCAGGGGGGGCAGCGCTCGACCGCTTCGGCAACCCGGGAAGCCGCTACCGGATAGGCGGCGCGGCCAGCGGTGTACCCGGCAACTCAATTATGATGCGCGGCCATTACTGGTCGTTGCGCCACCACCCGTACTGGGCACCGGGGCAACTCACCAACCCGAATGACCCCCAGGCTTCGTTCCGAAATTCGGCATTTGTGATGGCGCACGAGCTGGGGCACTGCCTGGGCCTGGGGCATACATTTGACGGTGATGGCTGCTCGTTGCAAGGGGTAAGCGACCCGCCGGCGCTGACAAAGGGAGCCTCGAACAACATCATGGATTACCCCGGATTTCCGGGCTACTCGCTCTCGCAGTGCCAAATCGGGGCCATGCACGATGCGTTGAGCAGCACCTTCATTGACGTAACCCAGGTACGCGACCACTGGACGCGCTGGACGGGGGTGCCGACGCAGGACAACGTCATCACCCAATCGCAGACCTGGAGCACCATCCACAACCTGCGGAGCAACCTCTACGTGAACGACGGCGTGATTCTGACCGTGCGCTGCCGCATCGGAATGCTGGGGCCGGACGCAAAAATAGTGGTACGCCGGGGCGGGCAGCTCATTTTTGACGGGGGCAGCCTGGGCAACTACGCCACGAGCCGCGTGAACGAGGCCCCGCAGAACCTGCGCGTACGCCTGGGGGGCGACCCCAACGACCTCAACGATGCCGACCACTCGGGCCTCGTGGAGTTCCGCGGCCCTGGCTGCCGGCTTACTTCAGCCAAAATGAGCGTTGAGCTGATGGCCGGGGCCACGCTCCACCTGGCCGGCACGGCCAGGCTCGATATCAACAAAGCCCTGCTTACGACGCGGACGGGCAGCTACTTCTGCGTGTCAGATGGTGCCCGAATAACGCGAACGAGCGGGGGCAATTTCGTCACCGACACCGGTACGAATTTTGGCATTGGCCCCGATTTGGGCCCGAACATCA
>JANYFQ010000224.1 GCA_025362615.1 Hymenobacter sp.
GGCAGCCTGGCCACGGCGCGGGTACTGCAGTTCACCACGGCCGCCGGCGTAGGACCGGGTACGTTCAGTGGCGGCTCCAACCCGGCCGTGGGCGGTGGCCCCCAAAGCGTGGCGGTGGGCGACGTGGACGGCGACGGCGACCTGGACCTGCTCACGGCCAACCAAGGCAGCAACACGGTGAGCGTGCGCCTGAACGGGGGCGACGCCACGGGCTCCAACACGGGCGTCTTTTCCGGCGGCTCCGACCCGGCCGTGGGCAACAGCCCCACCAGCGTGGCACTGGCCGACGTGGACGGCGACGGCGACTTGGACCTGCTCGTGGCCAATGGGAACGCCAGCGGCACGGTGAGCGTGCGCCTGAACCAGCCGCCGCCGCCCGCCATCACGACCTTCACGCCCCCGAGCGAGCCGGTGGGCACCAGCGTCACCATCACGGGCACGAGCCTGGGCAGCGCCAGCAGCGTGAGCTTCAACGGCGGGGTGCAAACGACCATCACCGCCAACAGCACGACCAGCCTCACGGTGGCCGTGCCCGCCAGTGCCACCACCGGCCCCGTGACCGTGACGACCGCCAGCGGCACAAGCCCGGCTAGCGCCCAGACCTTCACCGTGGTGCCCAGCCTGAGCAACCTTGTGCTGGGCGCGGGCTCCCTCAGCCCCGCCTTCGACCCGACCACGCTGAGCTACACGCTGACCGTGCCGGGCACCACGACAAGCACCACTGTGACCCCGACGCAACCGCGCACGGCAGCGGGCATCATCCTCACCGTCAACGGCACGGCCGTGGCCAGCGGCGTGGCCTCGGGCAGCATCGCCCTGGCTCCCGGCGCCAACCCCCTGACCGTGGCGGTGTCCTCGCCGGGCGGGCTGGCCCCGGCCACCACCTACACCGTGACGATGACGCGCACGCCCTGCGTCGTGACGGCCACGGCCCGGAACGTGACGGTGTTCCTCGATGCCAGCGGCAACGCCACGGTCGCGACGACGGCCGTGAACAACGGCAGCAGCAGCACCTGCGGGGCCGTCACGCTGGCCCTGAGCCAGACGGCCTTCACCTGCGCCAACGTCGGCACCCCGGTCGCCGTGACCCTGACCGTGACCGACAGCTTCGGCGGCAGCGCCACGGCGTCGGCCACCGTGACCGTGACCGACGGGCTGGCCCCGACGGCGGTGGCCCAAAACCTAAGCGTGCAGCTGAGTGCCGCCGGCACGGCCAACACCACGGCCGCCGCTATCAACAACGGCAGCAGCGACAACTGCACCGCCGCCGGCCGCCTCGTGCTGGCTCTGTCGAAAACCGCCTTCGCTTGCGCCGACCTGGGCGTTAATACCGTCACACTGACCGTGACCGATGCCAGCGGCAACGCCGGCACGGCCACGGCCACCGTGACGGTAACGGCTCCGGTCCCGGCTACCCTCACCGGCCTCAGCCCCAACCCGGCCCCGGCCGGCACGACCGTCACGGCCACCGGCACCAACCTGAGCGGGGCCACGGCCCTGACGGTGAACGGGGCCACGGCCAACATCAGCGGGCTGACGGCCACGGGCTTTACCTTTGTGGTGCCGGCCGGAGCCAGCAACACGGGCAACGTGGTGGTTGCCGCGCCGTGCAACCAGAGCGTGACGCGGGCGTTTGGCGTGCTGCCGGTTATCGCCAGCTTCACGCCCACGAGCGGGCCGTTGGGCACGGCCATTAGCCTAACGGGCACCGGCCTGACGGGCGCCACGGCCATCACCTTCAGCGGCCCGAGCGGCAACGTGGTGAGCACGGGCTTCACCGTGGCCTCGGCCACGAGCATCACGGGCGTGGTGGTGCCCAGCGGGGCCATCACCGGCACCCTGACCGTAATCACGGCCGGCGGCACGAGCGCCGCCAGCAGCCAAAGCTTCACCGTGACGTTGTCCGCGCCCGCCATCAGCAACGCGGCCGACAACCCCGTGGCGCGGGGCGGCCTGGTGACGCTCAATGGCACCGGCCTGGCCGGGGCCACCGGCGTGACGTTTACGCGCAGCGGCTTCTCGCCCGTCACGCTCACCAGCTTCACCAGCAACACGGCCACGGCCCTGGCCTTCGCGCTGCCCCTGGCCGCGCCCAACGCCAACGGCGCGTACGTCGTGACCGTGACCAACGCCAACGGCACCAGCGCCTCCTTCCCCCTGAGCCTGACCGATAACATCGCCTGGACCGGCGCCACGAGCACGGCCTGGGCCACGGCCACCAACTGGAGCCCGCCCGCCGTGCCCAACGAGTATCTAAACGCGACCATTGCCGTCGGCCCCAATCAGCCCAACGTGACGGGCACCCAAGTGTGCAACAATCTGGTCGTGAACAACGGCCAGGTAACGCTGGCCGATGCCGCCGCCGCCCTCACCACCACCGGCAGCGTGACGCTGGGCGCCGGCGGCGGCCTGGTGCAGGGGCCGGGCAGCGAACTCTACATCGGCCGTGACCTCACCTACAACGGGGCCTTCCTGGCCCTCGACCCCACGAGCGAGGTGGGCTTCGGCATCAGCAGCGTGGACCACACCCTCGGCGGCAGCACCGGCCTGACGCTGCAAATCCTGACCGTGGGCGAGCGCGCCAACCCCGGCAACGCCGACCGCCTGCACCTGGCCGTGCCGGTGCGCGTAGCCCGCAAGCTGGCCCTGGCCCATTTCGCCGAGGTGGACAACACCGGCGGCAGCCTTACGCTGCTCTCTACGCCCGCCGCCACGGCCCTGGTGGTGCAGGACGACAACAGCGCCGTGACGGGCACGGCCACCGTGCAACGCGCCCTGGCCACGGCCAACGCCGGGCTGGGCTACCGCCACTACGCCTCGCCGGTGAGCGGCAACCTGTTCAGCGACCTGGCCACAGCCAGCTTCACGCCCGTCTTCAACCCGGCCTACAACAATCACATTGACGCCGAGCGCTTGCTGCAATTTCGCGGCGACGGGGCGGCCCATCACATCGGTCGGCC
>JANYFQ010000234.1 GCA_025362615.1 Hymenobacter sp.
CGTGGCTCACGTCGGGTAGATGAGCCGCCAGGTGGGTGCAGGTGTAGTTGCGCGGCGTACTGAGCAAGTAGTCAATGTAGGTGCGTTGGGTCAGCATGGCAGTATTTTTGGCGCAAGTTCGCTACCGGTGCGTAAGTCCTAAATTGTTGACTTTTGGGTTCGCAACGACACTGCGCCCGCCTACGGCACATATCCTGAAACGGTTCAACAATTAACTGCTGTTACGCAGGCTGTTTCTTGTTACTTGTTTCTGGTTGCTCGTTGGTGGTTTTCGAGGCCCGAAGGCAACAAGAAACCAGCAACAAGCAACGAGCAACAACCGGAAACACAAAACGCTCAAATTGCCCGCGTAACATCAGTTTCTAACTCTAACCCCCAACACCTAACACCCAAAATTCAAAACCGAACACCCAAAATCCCAAACCCCAGGCTAGAACCTAACAGCTCTGGGGGCAAGCCCCTACCTTCGCCGAAAAGTACGGCTGTTTTGCTTAATTCTCTGCCCCTGCGCTGGCGCTGGCTGCTGGCCTTCGCGCTCTTTGCCGGTACGCTGCCCTGGGCCGGCTACGGCCCCGAGCACCTGCGCTACGATGCCGGCGAGTACTGGGAGCTGGCCGCCACGTTTTTCCGGCACCACCGCTTCGCGCTGCTGCACTACGCCAGCGGCGAGCGGGGCTACGCCGGGCCGTTGCTGCTGCTGCCGGCTCGCGGGCTGGCCCGCCTCACGGGGTGGTTGCCGCTGACGTGTACGGGCCTGTGGGGGGCGGGCTGGGCGGCGGCATTGTTTGGCTGGGTGTTGCCCCAAGGCTGGCAGCGGGCCACGGGGCGGGGGCTGGGGGCCGGGCGCTGGGCGGTGCTGCTGGGGCTGGGCTGGTTGTTTTGGCGCGGGTATTTCTTGTTTCCGCTGCTCGACGCGGCCACCCTGACGTTCTTTGGCGCGGGGCTGGTGCTGCTCTGGGAGCGCCGGCCCCTGGCCTGGGCCGCTGCCGGGCTGGCGCTGGGCCTGGCCGTGAATATGCGCCCCAGCTACCTGATATGCCTGCCGGTGGTGGCCGTGCTGGCGGGGTGGCTGGCAGGTGCAGGGGAGGGGGCGGCGGTTGCGCCGGGCCGCAGCTTCGCTCATCGGGCGGCGGTTGCCTCAGGCCGGCTGCTGCCCCTGGCCGCTGGGCTGGCCCTTGCTTTGGGGCCTCAACTGGTTCTCAACCGGCATCATTTCCAGCGCCTGACCCCGCTTGTGCTCTTCCGCGACCCGCACGATGCGCGGCCCGTGTACCTGCGGGCGCTGGGTTGGGGCACCCGCGTCGAGCGCTACGAAACCGGCTTTTTTGCCGGTGGCCACCGCACCCTGCTCGTGCCCGATGCGGCGGGCATCGAACAAATGCGCCCCTATGGCCCCGCTGGTTTCGCCGCTTACGGGCAATACGCCGGTTTTGTGGCCCGGCACCCGCTGGCCGTGGCCGGGCGCTACGGGCGGCACCTGGCCCACACCTTCGACGTGTGGTACGCCGCGCCCTACCCGCTGGCCCGGCACTGGCCCGGCCAGTGGCTGTTTCGGGCGCTCAACTATACTTTGCTGGGCCTGGGGCTGCTGGGCTTGTGGCACCTGCCCCGGCGCGGCAGCGGGCCGGGCCGCCTGGCGCTGGCGGCGCTGGCGGTGCAGGTACTGCTCACGGTGCCGTTTCACGTCGAAACCCGCTACGGGATGCCCCTGCACCTGCTGCTGCTGCTGGCGGCCGTGGCCGGCCCTGCGCCCTGGGCCGGCCCGTGGCCCTGGCGGCGGGCGGCGCAGTGGGCGCTGCTGGGGGCGCTGTGGCTGGGCGCGTGGGCCGCCGAGGCGCAGCGGCAGGAGGCACTGGCCGTGTACGACCCGCCGGGGCTGGAAACGTAGATTACCCACCCGGCCAAAAAGATGTTGCGTTGCCACCGCACCCACTGCGTTTTTACCACTGCGCCTGATGCGGCAAAGCCTCCAGGTGTGGCGGCAACGAAACGAAAAACCCCCGCCGGAAAATCCGAGCGGGGGCCTTGATTCTGTGTTTTCAGCAACCCGAAGTTCCCGGCCTAAGCGGCCACGGCCGTGGTGGCCGGGCTGCCCTCGCGCTCGTCGATGGCGCGGCGCAGCTTGGCAATGGCCTGCGTGGCGCGTTCCTCGTCGAGGCGGTTGATGTTGAGCAGCATCTTCGTCTTCTCGGGGCGGGTGATGAGCGGGTGGTTCAATAAGCGGATGATTTCCTCTTTCTGGGCCGCCGTGGCGTACTGAATGGGGGCCACGGCTTCGGCGGCAATGGCCGGCTCGGCGGGCAGTACCTGCATGGCCGGAACCGGGGCGGGGGCCGCCACGGCCGCAGCGGGCACGTTGGTGTTGTAGTCCATCTCCTCGGCCGGGGTCGGCTCGTAGCCGGCGGCGCGGATTATCCAGGCCAGGCAGTTGCGGTAGGCCTTGCCGATGGCCCGCGTCTGGGCCATGCTCATGATGGCGAACTCCTGGTAGAATTTCTTGCCGCTCTCCTTGTTCGAGCACACGGCGAAGCCGGCCCCGACGGTGTGCTGCGAGCGCATATCCCAGAGCGTGACTTTGGCCTGGTAGCGGATTTCGCTCTCCGTGCTGCTGCTGATGACGTGCTCCACGATGGGCACGATGCCCAGCCGCGAGCCGGCGTACTGCCAGCCTTCGACGTTTACAAACTCTTTGCCCTGCACGGTAGTGCTAAGTTTATTATCTTTGATGAATTTGGCCAGGTCCTTGGCCAGGTCCAGGGTTTCGTCGGAGCGGGCAATGTCGTAGCTCTCGACTTTGGCCTTGCGGGGAGCTTCTTTGACGGTTTTGAGGGCTTCGGTGGTCATGGCAGTAGGGGTTAAATCTTCCGGGTGAGTGTTCGGATGCATAACCCGTGGCTTGCCAGAAACGTGCCACGAATGTCAAAAATATTAGCAAATTTTTTTGGCTAAAAATCAGGGCATTGCCGGGCTCCTGTTGAGGTGAGTTTTTCCAATGAGTGAGTGAGCGAATGAGCGAGTGAGTGAATTGCTGGTGGGCAGTGCGTCACCGGTACGCCACCTAGCGTTATCAGCTAAACCATTCACTCATCCACTCATTCGCTCACTCACTCATTGACAATGACCCGCCTAATGCCCGTCTTCCAGAATGTGCCCGTCGCGCATCACAATGCGGCGGTCGGCCATCTCGGCGAGTTGGTCGTTGTGGGTGACGATGACGAAGGTTTGGCCCAGCTCTTTGCGGAGCAAAAAGAAAATCTGGTGCAGTTCCTGGGCATTTTTGGTGTCGAGGTTGCCGCTGGGCTCGTCGGCAAAAATGATTTCGGGCGAGTTGATGAGGGCGCGGGCCACGCTCACGCGCTGCTGCTCGCCGCCGCTCATTTCGCTGGGTTTGTGGTCGGCCCGGCCTTCGAGGTTGAGCATCCCGAGCAGCTCGCGGGCCCGCACCCGCACTTCGCGCTCGGTGCGCCCGGCCAGAAACGCGGGCAGGCACACGTTTTCGAGGGCCGTGAACTCGGGCAGCAGGTTGTGAAACTGGAAAATAAAGCCAATGTGCTGGTTGCGAAATTTGGCCAGCGCCGAACGCCCCAGGCTACTCACCGACTCGCCATCGAAGAGCACCTCGCCCGAATCGGGGTTGTCGAGCGTACCCAGGATGTGCAGCAGCGTGCTTTTGCCGGCCCCGCTGGAGCCGACGATGCTCACGATTTCGGCCTTTTCGATGGTCAGGTCGATGCCTTTGAGCACGTCGAGCGAGTGGTAGCTTTTGCGGATATTGACGGCCTGGAGCAAAGGATAAGGGGGCTGGTGGGCCAAACAAAGGTAACGGTGCGGGCGGCGGCGCAAAACCGGGCCGGCAACCGCCCTGCCGTTGTACCTTCGCCCCCGCAAGCTGCGGCCTGCCCACCCCACCCCACCCCCAACACCCTTATGAACATTCACGAGTATCAGGGCAAAGAAATTCTGAAGAAATACGGCGTTCGCGTCCAGGAAGGCCGCACCGCCGACACCCCGGAGGAGGCCGTGGCCGCCGCCGAACAGCTCACCGCCGACACCGGCACGAGCTGGTACGTCATCAAGGCCCAGATTCACGCCGGCGGGCGCGGCAAGGGCGGCGGGGTCAAGTTGGCCAAAAACCTGGAGCAGGTGAAGGAAATTGCCGGCAATATCCTCGGGATGCAGCTCATCACCAAGCAAACCGGCCCCGAAGGCCGCAAAGTCCACAAAATCCTCATCGCCCAGGACGTGTACTACCCCGGCGCATCGGAGCCGAAAGAGTATTACATGAGTGTGCTGCTGGACCGGGCGGCCGGCAAAAACGTCATCATCTACACCACCGAAGGCGGCATGGACATCGAGGAAGTGGCCGAGGCCCACCCCGAGAAAATCCACCGCGAACACGTAGACCCCGCCGTGGGCCTGCAAGGGTTTCAGGCCCGCAAAATTGCCTTCAACCTGGGCCTGGAGGGCGAGGCGCAGAAGGAAATGGTGAAGTTCGTGCAGGCCCTCTACAAGGCTTACGACGAAACCGACTCGGCCATGTTCGAGATAAACCCGGTACTTAAAACGTCGGACAACAAGATTCTGGCCGTCGATGCCAAGGTCACGCTTGACGAAAACGCCCTTTACCGCCACAAGGATTTTGTGGCCCTGCGCGACTTCAACGAGGAAGACCCCTTGGAAGTGGAAGCCAGCCAGAACAACCTCAACTACGTGAAGCTCGACGGCAACGTGGGCTGCATGGTGAACGGCGCGGGCCTGGCCATGGCTACGATGGACATCATCAAGCTCAGCGGCGGCGAGCCGGCCAACTTCCTTGACGTGGGCGGTGGGGCCAACGCCCAGACGGTAGAGGCGGGCTTCCGCATCATCCTGAAGGACCCGAACGTGAAGGCCATCCTGATTAACATTTTCGGCGGCATCGTGCGGTGCGACCGGGTGGCCAACGGCGTGGTGGAAGCCTACAAGAAAATCGGCGACATCCGCGTGC
>JANYFQ010000279.1 GCA_025362615.1 Hymenobacter sp.
GGGCGGCGGCGGCCACGGTCACTTTCAAGTCGGCGGTGGGCACGGCGGGCGGGGTCCAGTTGGTGGCCGTGGCCCAGGCGGTGCTGGTGGCCCCGGTCCAGGCGATATCGTAGGTCTGGCGGAGCAGGTACACGTTGCTCGTGCCGTTGGCCGTGGTCACGGTCACGTCGTAGGGGCCGGGGCCGTACACGGTGGCGCCGGGCATCGTGAAGGTGATAGCCGTGGCCGTGTTGCTGGTGAAGGCCGTCACGTCCACGGTCGGGAAGCCGGTTTTGCTGATGCGCACCCGCGTGGCCCCGGCCAGGCCGGTGCCTTGCAGCGTGGCGATGCCGCCCCGCGCCACCGGGTTGTCGGCCGCCCCGGTGATGACCGGCGCGGGCGAGGTTACGGTGAAGGTCTGGGCGCTGGCGGCGCTGGTGCCGCCGGCCGTGGTCACGGTGAGGGTGCCCGTGGTGGCCGAGGCGGGCACGGCCACCGTGAGGCTGGTGGCGGTGTTGGCGGTGATGGTGGTTTGTACCCCGCCGTTGAAGCTCACGCTCGTGGCGCTGCCCAGGTTGGTGCCCGTGATGGTCACGCTCGTGCCCACCGGGCCGCTGGTCGGGGTCAGGCCCGTGGCCGCGATGGCCGGCGCAACACTAAACGCCCGGCTCACGCTCTGGCTGCACGGAGCCGTTACCACCACGTTGCCCGTGGCGGTGGCCCCGGCCGGCACCACGAAGGTGAAGCCGGTGCTGGTCAGGTTGCCGATGGCGGCCGACGCGCCGTTCACCGTCAGGGCCGTGGCCCCGCTCAGGTTCGTGCCCGTCGCCGTCACCGTCGTGCCGGCCGGGGCCGGGTTGGGGCTGAGGCCGGTGAGGGTGGCCGTGGCCGGAGCCGCGACCGTCACGGTAGCCGTGGCCGTGCCGGCGTTGCCGCTGGCATCGGTCACGGTCAGCGTCACCGTGTTGGTGCCCACGTTGGCGCACGTAAAGCTGCTCGGCGACACACTCAAGGTCAGGCTGCCGGCGGCCGTGCAGTTGTCGGTGCTGCCGTTATTAACTGCCGCCGCCGTGATGCTGGCCGTGCCGGTGGCATCGAGCTGCACGCTCACGTTCTGGGCCAGGGCCGTCGGGGCCAGCCCGTCGGTCACGGTCACGGTGGCATTGGCTGTGGCCGAGCCGCCGAAGCCGTCGGTCACAGTCAGCGTCACCGATACCGGGGTGCCCACGTTGGCGCAGGTGAAAGCCGTTTGGCTCAAGCTCAGGCTCACCGCGCCGCAGGTGCTGCTGCTGCCGTTGTTTACGGCGGCGGCCGTGGTCGTCGCGGTGCCGCTGGCGTTCAGGGCCACGCTCACGTTGCGGGCCGTGGCCGTCACCACGCAGGGCGTGCGCGTCACGGTCACGGTGTAGGGGGTGGCCGTGCCCGCGCCGTTGGGGTTCACCACCACGGTGAGGGTGTTGGTGCCGGGCGTCAGGGCGATGGGGGCCGAAGCCGCGCCGCTCGCTACGGCCGTGCCGTTCACGGTGAGGGTGCCGCCGCTGGTCTGGGCGTTGGTTGGCGTCACGGTGGTGCTGGTGGTCGTGCCGGGCACGGTCAGGGTGTAGGCGGTGGTGCCGCCGGCAAAGGCCGGGCTGAGGCTGCCCGCGCTCAGCACGAGGTTGCTCAGGCGCGGCGTCACGGTAAAGGCCAGCCCGTTGCTGGTGCCGTTAGGCGTGGTCACCGTCACGTTGCCGCTGATGGCCCCTGCGGGCACGGTCACGGTAAGGGTCTGGCTGCTGCCCGTGCCGCCCACCGTCAGGCCCGTGGTCACGGTGTTGTTGCTCGCCCCGGCGAAGGTCACGGCCGTGGCCCCGCTCAGGTCGCTGCCCGTGATGGTCACGCTCGTGCCCACCGGCCCGGCGTTCGGGTTCAGGCTGCTCAGCGCCGGGGCCGGGGGCAGCTGCTCGAAGCGCTGCGTGTTGCCGGCGCCGTTGCCCACCAGCAGGTCGAGCAGCCCGTCCCCGTCCAAGTCCGTCACCGTCGGGGCGGCATAGTCGCCCACGTTGGGCACCCCGCTCAGGGCGGCGGCGGCAAAGGCCGGGCCGCCCGCCGTGGTCTGCTCGAAGCGCTGCGTGTCGCCGACATTGTTGCCCACCAGCAGGTCGAGCAGCCCGTCCCCGTCCAGGTCTGTCACCGTCGGGTGGGCATTGAAGCCCACGTCGGGCACCCCGCTCAGGGCGGCGGCGGCAAAGGCCGGGCCGCCGGCCGTGGTCTGCTCGAAGCGCTGCGTGGTGCCGTCGTAGTTGCCCACGAGCAGGTCGAGCAGCCCGTCGCCGTCCAGGTCCGTCACCGCCGGGGCGGCATAGTCGCCCTCGTCGGGCACCCCGCTCAGGGCGGCGGCGGCAAAGGCCGGACCGCCGGCCGTGGTTTGCTCAAAGCGCTGCGTGGTGCCGGCGTCGTTGCCCACCAGCAGGTCGAGCAGCCCGTTCCCGTCCAGGTCCGTCACCGCCGGGGCGGCGAAGCGGCCCACGTCGGGCACCCCGCTCAGGGCGGCGGCGGCAAAGGCCGGGCCGCCGGCCGTGGTCTGCTCAAAGCGCTGCGTGTTGCCGTCGAGGTTGCCCACCAGCAGGTCCAGCAGCCCGTCCCCGTCCAGGTCCGTCACCGCCGGGGCGGCAGTGAAGCCCACGTTGGGCACCCCGCTCAGGGCGGCGGCGGCAAAGTCGGGCCGGGGGCTGGGCCGGCTCACCTGGAAGGCCGCCCCGCTCAGGGTCCGGCCGCCGCCCGTGGTCAGCTGCACCCGGTGGGTGCTGGCCCCCGGCGGCACGGTCACCGTCAGGCTCGTGGCCGTTACGTTGCCGAACGCCGCCGGCTGCCCGCCCAAGAGCACGCTGGTGGTGCCGCTCAGGTTGGTGCCACTCACCACGAAGGTGCTGCCCACCGCCCCGCCCGTGGGGTTGAGGCCCGTGATGGTGGGCGGCACGAGCACCGTAAACGCCAGCCCGTTGCTGGTGCCGCCCGGTGTGGTCACGGTCACGTTGCCGGTGGCCGCGCCCGTGGGCACGTTCACCGTAATGGTCTGGCTGCTGCCGCTGCCGCTCACCGTCAGGCCGGTGGTCACGGTGTTGTTGCTCGTGCCGGCGAAGGTCACGGCCGTGGCCCCGGTCAGGTTGCTGCCCGTGATGGTCACGGCCGTGCCCACCGGGCCGGTGTTCGGGTTAAGGTTGCTCAAGGCCGGGGCCGCCGCCCCGAAGATGCCAAAGCGGCTGGTGCCCTTCGAGCCGTCGCC
>JANYFQ010000325.1 GCA_025362615.1 Hymenobacter sp.
CTCGACGGCGGCTCCGGGGCCTTGTACCCGGTGCCGGCCCCGCTCATCGCCGCCGTGCGGGCCGCCGTCGAAACCCCGCTCTTGGTAGGCGGCGGCCTCAACTCGGCCGCCAAAATCCAAGCCGCCCTCGCCGCCGGGGCCGACGTGGTGGTGGTGGGCAACAAAATTGAAGAAGACCCTGATTTTCTGGCCGAAGCGGTGGCCGCCGTGCGCGGGTATGAGGTCTTGCTAATCAGCCAGTAACATTGGGGCGGGGTTGGCCCCGCGCCAACCCCACAACAGCGGCAACGAAGCAGAGCGGGCGGTCAAATTCCTCTTCTCAAATGAGAAAAGTTTGCCCGCCCCGCCCCCGCGCCGCTACTCCAGCACCACGCGGCGGTAGGTGGCGGCCCCCTCGGCGTAGCGCACGCGCAGCAGGTAGGCCCCCGGCGGCAAGCCGGCTACGGGCAGCGTGAGCAGGGTTTGTCCGGCAGCCACGGCCTGCCGCCGCACCGGGTGGCCCAGCGCATCAAGCAGGGCTATTTGCTGGGGACCACTGCCAGCGGGCAGGCGCAGGTGCAGCGCGTCGTGGGCGGGCACGGGCCAGGCCAGCAGGTCGTTTTCTGTTTGCGGTTTGTTGCTGGCTAGTACATTGGAGTCGAGCATCCGGGCCAGGCAATTAAGCGTTGCGCCACCGGCTTGGTTGAACGAACCGCAGAATAACAGCGCCCCGTCGGGCTGCACTATCACCGTAGCCACGGCCGACTCCGGCCCATTGCTGGCCTGATAGCTGAGGTCGCGCGAGCCGTCGGGCATCAGCCGCCACGAGCCAACGTAGCTGCCGCCCCCCAGCGCAAAATCGCCGCCCAGCAGCAGGCGGCCATTAGGTTGTATGGCCAGGCTGGCCGCGTAGCCCCGGTACCGCCTTATATTGCCCGGCGGCAGGGTTGCCCCTCTGACGAATGCGCCTGCCGTGTTGAAGGTAGGGTCGAGGGCACCGTTGGGCAGCAACCGCACGGGTTCGCTATAGAGGCCCGCGCCGAGGGCGGCTGCGGCCACGTAAATGTTGCCGGTGCGGGGGTCGCGCACCAGGCAGTTGGCCTCCACACTAATGGGCAGGGGCACAAAGGCGGGGTCGAGGGTGCCGTCGGGTAGGGTGCTCCACACGTTGCACGTCTGGCTGCCAATGCGGCGCGGGCTGCTCGCAAAAATGAGGTTGCCGTTGGGTTGCGGCAGCACATCCCGGATGTCTAACCCGGCCGAGAAAACCGGAAATGTGGGGTCCCACGCCCCGGTGCTTTCGCTGAGGCGGGCGATGCGGGTGTTGGGGGTAGGCAAAATTATAGTGCCGAACACGATGATGCCCACCCCCGGCTGGAGGACAATTTTGCTTACATAGCTCACGTAAGTTGGCATCCGGCCCAGCGCCGGCACAAAGCCCGCGTCAAGCGCCCCATCGGGCAGCAGGCGGGCCAGGCCGTAGCGGGTTTGCCCCCCCACGGTCGTGAAACTGCCGGCGATGACCAACTTGCCATCGGCCTGCAAGGCCAGGTCCAGCACGCCGCCATTGATAGCTGCTGCCTGGTAGCTAGCATCTACCTGCCCGTTGGGCAGCAGGCGGGCCACCACCTGGTTCGCGGGCCCCCCGTTGAGCACGCCCAGAAAGCCGCCCACAATGATTTTGCCGTCGGATAGCCGCACCATGTTATAAACTCTCGGCGTAGAGCCAGGGGTTCCGGGTCCTACCATGTTTGTGGGGGCAAACGAGGGGTCAAGCACCGGGCCTTGCGCCTGGGCCGTGTGCGGCAGCAGGCCCGCGCCAAGCAGCGCAAAAGCCAGCGTTTGAAGTAGTTGTTTCATCGCGTTTGGTGGTTGAAAAATAAAAATACCGCAAGCAGTCTTCGCAAAAGCAAGCGTTCTGGGCCGGGGTTGCTGGCCCCGGCCTGCGCCGCCCGCGCCTACTCCACCGCCACGCGGCGCAGCACCGGGCCGCTGGGGTAGGCCACGCGCAGCAGGTAAGCCCCCGGCGGCAGCCCGGCCATGGGCAGGGCCAGGGCGGTTTGGTCGGCCGCCGCGCTCCGGGCCAGCACCGTGCGGCCCAGGGCATCGAGCAGGGCCACGGGCACGGGGCCGCCGCCGGGGGCCAGGCGCAGGTGCAGCACCTCGCGGGCGGGCACGGGCCAGGCAACGAGGCCGGCCTCGGCTTGCTGCTTGTTGATGGCCAGCACGTTGGGGTCGAGCATTCGGGCCAGGCAGTTGAGGGCGAAGCCGCCGGCCGTGCTAAAGTAACCGCCGAAAACCAGCGCCCCATCGGGCTGCACCAGTACTTTAAACGCTGCCGCACCCGGCCCGTTGCTGGCCTGGTAGCTGGGGTCGCGGGCACCGCTGGGCAGCAGCCGCCACGACCCGACGTAGCTGCTGGGCGTGGTGGGGATAGTGCCGCCCAGCAGCAGGCGGCCGTTGGGCTGCACTGCCAGGCTGGAAATATTGCCTACTTGCGAACCCGCTACAAACGCTCCTGCCGTATTAAAGGTGAGGTCGCGAACTCCGTTGGGCAGCAGGCGCACGGGTTCGCGGTCGAGGGCCATGCCGGGCACGGCCCCGGTTACGTAGAGGTTGCCCGTACCAGGGTCGCGCACCAGCCCGTAAGCTTCAACGGTGCCGGGCAGGGGCACAAAGGCGGGGTCGAGCGCCCCGTTGGGCAGGGTGCCCCACACGTTGCATTGCTGGCCACCGATGAGGCGCGGCTGTCCCGAAAAAACCAGACGACCATTGGGTTGCGCCAGTACATCGCGGATATCAAAAGTGTTGAAGATGGGCTGAAACGTGGGGTCCAACGCCCCCGTATCTTCGGTGAGACGGGCCAGGAAAAAACTGCCAGTTCCGCTACCTGGCGGTATCATATCTCCGAGTATTATAATTCCAAGTGCCGATTGCACCACAACTTTTTGCACACGGCTCGAATAGTTTGGGGTGCTGCCTAAAGGAGAGCTAAAGCCAGGGTCAAGTGCCCCGGTGGGCAACAACCGGGCGATGCCGATTTGGGGTCGCCCGCCCACGTTCCTGAAGTTTCCGGCAATCAGCAGTTTGCCATCAGGCTGAAGGGCGACGCTAAAAACGTCACCGTCGGTTTGGGCCGCGCTAAAGGAAGCGTCCACCTGTCCGTTGGGCAGCAGGCGGCATACCTTATTCACCGGCAAATTATTGAGGGTCGCCAGTTCGCCAGCCACGATGAGCTTGCCATCGGGCTGCTGCACCAGGTCGTAAATCTGGGGGAACGTCGGGGCCGAGTTCCCCACAGCGCTCGTGATGGCAAAAGACGGGTCAAGGGTCGGGCCTTGCGCCTGAGCCGTGAGAGTCAGCAGACCCGAACATAGGGTTAAAATGGCCAGGCGTTTAGTTAGCTGTTTCATATGAATGGTGCGTTGAAAAGTAGAATTGTGGGAAAATGCCTGCAAAAACAACTGGCACAAGCTCAACTTATCGAATAAAGTTGAACTTGTGCCAGTTGGGGCGACGAGGCTAAAATTGATTGAGTAAACAGGATGCTAACTAGCGTTGAATCTGCACGTTGTGGCGCAGGAACTCGCCCGCCAGGCTACGGCCTGTCACCACATACAACCCTTCGGGCCAGGTACTGGTATCCACGGCGATGCCGTAGTCGGTGCCGGGGGCCAGCAGCGTTTGCACGGGCTTGCCTTGCTGATTATACACCACCACCTGCCCCCGGTAGCCGGGCAGTTGCAAGGTAACCGTGGCCGGGTTCGGGTAAGGGACTGACGAACGCGGGTATCGGTTCGTAGCGCAACTGTAGCCGTTGCCCAGCGAAGTAATGTTCGATGCGGCTGTAACTGCGGTGTAATCAATAGCAGATACCCTGTTTCCGCAATTATCTGTGTACCTTGCGGTCATCGTAAAAGAAACGCCGCCCGCAGGAACGGTTGGGTAAGTCAGTTGCAGGGGGGTGCCAGCATCGGAACTTGAATTCCAGTTACCTATCGTCCAAGTGACACCGGTTGCCGTGGCGTTGATGCCGGGATAAACGGGCACAAGTTTTAGCTTAATGCGGTTCTGCTGACACACTAGGCTCCCGAAGCGTTGGTTTGGATCCACGTCCACAATCATAAACTGCGGCCCGCCTTTGGCATCAAACGAGCTGTAAGCCACGGCTGAAGGTGGGCACCCACTGCCCGCCAGCGTTTGGCATCCAATTGAATAAGTGCCTCCGGCCAGGCCCGCATCGGGAGTAATGGTCAGGCTGGGCGCGGCGGTGGTCGTCTGCCCGTTGGTGATGACTTGCCCGGCGGGCGTGAAAGCGGCCGGCACCGTCCAGCGGTAACCGCTGGCCCCGGTTACGGGCGTAACCGAAAAGGTAGCGGACTGTCCGGAGCACAGCATCGCCGGGCCGCCGATGAAAACCGGGGTAGGGGGCACCGCGAGGTAGCCCACGGTGAAACTGGCCGTATTCATCGGTAATACCACCCCTTGATTGTTGATATAAGTGCCCGTCAAGGTGACGGTACTGCCGCTTGTGCCGTTGGGAATAATCTGAGGATAAAACTGATTGGGGTACGTCACGGTCCAGCCGTTGGTAGCGGCCCACTCGTATTGAAGGCTGCCGCCCCCGCAGCCCACCGAAACCGGGTTCACCTTGAATTTGTAATCGGTCCGGTCGCCGCAGGCGATGACACTCGGGGCCGTGCTGCTGATGCTGAACGTAGGCCGGAGGCCCAACGAGCTTTTAAGCGACTCGCGGGCGCCACCCGGCCCGAAGTTGGCCTGCATCCGTAGGGCTTGGCCAGCACTGAACATTATTTTGACCCGGTCGTCCACGTAGTCCATGTAGTTCATGAACATATCACCGTTGGGGCCATTGGAGATGAAACCACACATGGTTACATTAGGAAAAATTGGAACATAAATATTTTATGTTGCTTGTGTGGGGGTGTCAACCACACCGTCGTCTTCGCAAGGCGCATTGCCAAAAATGTGGTATAGGCCCAGCCAGTGCCCTACTTCGTGGGTTGCAATGCGTCCGAGCTGGAATTGCCGTGGAAAAGTTAAGTGCGGGCCTTTACCAAAAACGTCGCATGATACTACCACCCCATCAAAGTTCGGCGCAGTAGCCACCGCGTCGGGGAATGTCGCGTACCCCCCCACACCCTCTGCTGGGGCTAGCTTACAGCACCAGATGTTAAGATACTGCGCTGCGAAGTGTCCCAGGCATCAGTACCGCCGGTAGCGAACGATTTCACTTTGTTCTCATCGGAAACGGAAGAAAACGGGCCTGCTGAAGTGCTACGGCGGGTAATGCCATTAGTGGGGGTGCCGCTGGGGTCGCGGGTGGCGAGGCAAAAACTCACCCGTGTGTCGGCTACCAAGGGGGCGAAAACGCCCGGTACTTGTGCCACGTCGGCGTTCAGCTTCCGAAAGTCTGTATTGAGGGATTCAATCTGTTCCTGCACCACGGCTTCGCTCAGGTTCTGGACGGTATTGCCGTAAACGATGTGAACCACCACCGGAATGACCACGAGCGGCCTGGCCTGTGTACCGGGGGCTTCCTTGGAAGCCAGCGCCGATGCACTTTTGATGTACTGCTGCGTCCGGGCCTCACTGGCTTCCATGCGGGCTTTTACGTCGGGGTGAGCGGCTAAGTATTCCTTTGTGGGGCCAACGGTGCCGCAGTGCCTCACCGGGGCATCAGCCAGCTTCTGGGCGGCGGCTAAGTTACTGCACAGCAGTAAATACCCAATGAGGGCAGTGAGTAAAAAGTTTTTCATGGGCGAGGGGCTGAATGATTCGATGGTAAATATACCCCCCCAATATATTATCGCAAAATTCGCAAAATTCCCCAGCCTTTTTACGTGCTTAGCATAACAACTTACTCGTAATCAGCGAGAAAAATAACTTTGGCAGCCAGTGCATTCCGGCGGTGCCCCCGCCCCGCCCGCCGCTACTTCCCCCGCGCCGCCCGCAGCACCCGCACTTGCACCGGCACCACGCCGGCCTCAATGATGTCGAGCTGGCGGGCGGCTTTTCTGGACACGTCCACGATGCGGCCTTTGACGTGGGGGCCGCGGTCGTTCACCGTCACCTGCACCGAGCGGCCGTTGCGCTGGTTCGTGACCTGGATGCGGGTGCCGAAGGGCAGCGTGTTGTGGGCGGCCGTCATGTCGTTGGGGCGGTAGGGAGCACCGCTGGCGGTGGGGCGGCCCGCAAATTTGTCGGCGTAGTAGGAGCCTTGCCCGGTTTGGACGAACGCACTTTTGCTGCCGGCACAGGAGGCCAGGGCCAGCAGCGCAGCGTACACGATTCGGGCGGGGCGGGGCGGGTTCATGCGGTGTTTATTTTTCTGTTCTCACCTTTCGGCCATCAACAACCCTCACCTTTTCACCTCAACCCCCGCAAGCGTATGCAAACCCCCGTAAAACTAATCGTGGCCTTAGCTCTGGCCAGTTGCTGCCTCGTTGCCCACGCCCAGGATGGCAAGAAAGAAAGCAAGGTGGAAATGAAAGCCAATAAGTTGGAAATGAAGGAAAATGAGCTGATGATGAAGCAGCAGCGCGGCGGCGGGCGGCACACCGTCCGAACCGCTGCCCGGCGCGAGGGCCAGCTAATGAAGCAGGAAGAAAAAAAGATGGAGGAGAAGGGCAAAATGTAGCCCGCCCGCCGGCGCCGGCGTTGGCTGCACAATACCCCGGACTCATCGTTCGGGGTTTTTAGTTGCGGCCTGGGAAGAGCCGGCAGCCGGCGGAATGCGCAGCGCCCGCAGGGCCGCGTAGCTGCCCTGAAACACGTTGAAATCGACGGTGCCGCGAATGCCGGGCACGTAAGCTTCGTCGGAGTGCTGCCAGATAATCCAGCGGGTGCGGGGCAGGTCGGGGCGCGGCACTTCGTAGTGGGCCAGCCAGAGCGGGTAGTCGTCGAAGTGCCCGGCCAGGTGGCGGGTGTAGTAGCCGGCGTTGGAGTAGAGGATGGGGCGCACGCCGTAGCGGGCTTCGATGAGGCGCAGCCAGCGGGCTACTTCGCGGCGCATCACGGCCACGTCGTGAAAATTAGCGGCCTCCACGTCGAGCACCGGGGGTAGGTCGCCGGGGCGCAGGGGCACGGCGGCGGCAAAGTTGTTGGCCTGGGTGCGGCCGTCGCGGTTGGGCTGAAAGTAGTGGTAGGCCCCGCAGAGTACGCCGGCGGCGCGGGCCTGCCGCCAGTTGCGGGCAAAGCGCGGGTCGCGCAGGGTGTTGCCCTCGCTGGCCTTTATGAAGGCAAAATGCACCCGGTGGCGGGCCACTTCGGGCCAGTCGATGCGGCCCTGGTAGGCCGACACATCAATGCCATGCACTGAGTAGCCGGCCAGCAGCGGCGTTTTTTCGCGGCCCGTGAGGCCATCTTTGGTGAAGGTGGCCCAGGCCCGGCGGGCGTAGCGGTTGAGCTGCACCCGGTGCCGGCCGTAGTACCAGGCCCCGGCCCACAGCCCCAGCACCAGCCCCACCACGGCCCACGTAGCCCACGGCCGCCGGGGCGCTGGGGGAGGGGCGGCAGCCCGACGACGCGAAGCAGAAACAAGCATGGGGTGGGAAAGCCGGTCAAAATTAACGCCTGCTCCGCCCCGGTGGTGCCCGATGGGCGAACTTTGTGCTTTATCCGCGTTTCTGGTTGGATGTTCTGTTAGCCGTCCCGCAGTGGGCGCAGTGGTGAAACGCAGTGGGCGCAGTGTCGGCCTGGGCCGGCTTGGTCTGTCAATCCTCAGAAACGAGAAACAAGAAACAAGAAACCAAAATGCCCTCATCTCCCGAAGCCCGCGACGAATCGGGCCACCTCATCCGCGAGCTGCACGGCATCACGCTGGCTGTTATCCTCGATTACCTGGTGGCCGCCTACGGCTACCCTGGCCTTGATGAGCGCCTGCGTCTCAACTGCTTCGCCATCAACCCGACGCTTAAATCGGCGTTGCAATTTCTGCGCCGCACCCCCTGGGCGCGGGCTAAGGTGGAAGACCTCTACGTTCGCGCCCGCACGGCCGAGGTGCTGGGGCGCAAGCGGCCGTGAAAGGGGGGAGGTAGCTTTTAGCTGATAGCTTTTAGCTGATAGCTGATAGCGTTTTTGTTTTTCGGCCACGCTCATCCGAACATCCGGGACGCAAAAAGCCTCCGCAACACCGTTGCGGAGGCTTTTTTGGCAGGCCGCTGACGGCCATCAGCTAACAGCTATTCCAGCACCACTTTGCGGGTGAGCAATTGCTCGCCCACTTTCACTTGCAGCGTGTACACGCCCGCCGCGAGGCTGCGGGTGCTGAGGCTGCGCTCCAGGCTGCCGTTGCTGATGGTGGCCGACTGGCTCAGGACCTTCTGACCCAGCGTGTTGAGAAGCGCGAGTTGGGCCGGGCCGTTGGCCGCGCCCAGCGTCAGGCGCAGGGTAAGTTGGCCGGTGTTGCTGGGGTTGGGGTACACCAGCAGGGCGTTGGTATCGGCTTTGGTGCGGCTGGCCAGCAGCACGTTGGTGGCACTGACGGTGAAGCCGCCCGTGACGTTGGAGCTGCCGTAGCCACTCACGGCCACGTAGTAGCGCTGGCCGATGGTGAGGTTAGTCAGGGCCAAAGTACCAATGCCGGTGTTGTTGGCGCCGCTGCTGGCGCAGTCCACTTGCGTGAAGGGGCCGTTGGCGCAGTCGGGTGTGGTGAAGACGCGCACCATGCCGGCGGCCGAGCCGGTGAGGCTGACGGTGCTGGTGGTTTGGGCGGCCGTGAAGCTGAACCACACGTCTTTGGGTGCGTTGGCCGGCGAACAGGCGGGCAGGTTGATGCCGTTTTGCAGGCTGGTGGTGGCGCCCACGTTCGAGTCGGTGGTGGGGGTGCCGTTGCCCAGCGCAAGAGCGCCGCAGGGCTCGTCGTTGGCAGGGTTGCGCTGCGGGGTGCTAAAGCACGTTGGCCCAACGTAGCTGCTGCTGCCGTTGGTGGGGCCGCAGTTCTGACGCACGTAAAAGCAGTAGTCGATGACGGGCATCAGGCCCGTGAGGTTGAAGGTGGTGGCCGTCAGGCCCGTAACGCGGGTGCCGGTGCCCAGCGCGAAGCCTTGCACCCCGTATTCAATTTCGTAGGTGTTGCCGGCGGGCAGCGGCGTGGTGCCCACCCAGTTCAGCGTAGCCGAGGTGGATGTTACGTTGGTGGCGGCCGGGCCGGTGGGGGCAGCGCAGTTAGAAGGGGCCAGGGCGCAGAGGGCGATGCGGCCCGTGTTGCCCGCGCTAAAGGCCCACACCCGCACGTACACTACCTCGCCAGGCGTACGGCCGGTGAGGTCAATCTGCGAATAAAAACCATTGGGGTTGCTGTCGTCGTCGCAATCAATCTCGACCAGGTTGCCGCAGGTGCCGGAGTAAATGCTCATGCCCGTGTCGGTGATGGGGCTGCCGGCGGTGGGCGCGTCGGTGGTCACGGTCAGGGTGCCACCCACCGGAATGGTGAGGGCATACCACAGGTCGCCGCCCTGGTAGCTGGCGCAGGTGGGGGCCGGCGGGCCAACCGAGCCGGTGGCGGCCGTGTTGTCGCCCACGGTTTGGGTCTGGCAGGTGGTGCCGAACTGCACGGGCAGGGGCAAAGCCCCGGCGCATTCGTCGTTGGCCGGAGCCGTCGGGGCCGCCGTTACGCAGAGCGTGAACCCCGCCGCCGCGCCCATCGGGTTGGCCGTGGTGGAGTAAATGCGCAGGAAGTACGTCTGGCCGGCCGTCAGGCCGCCGAGCAGCGTGGTGCGGGCCGTGTTGGCCGTCAGGGTCACGCAACTCAAGGCTGTCGTAGCGGTGCAGGGGCCGCTGAGCAATTCCAGCACGGCCCCCGACGCGGCATTGGCCTCAACAGATTGGCTGGTGGCGCTGGCCACAAAGCTGAACCACACGTCGTTGGCCGTAGTGCCGAAGCCGCAAGTGGTGCTGCGCGGCAGGCTCTGCGATGCCCCGGCCACGGTGCCGGCGGTGGGCGTGGTGCAGTTGGCCGCAACGGCCACGGCAATGGCCCCGGTGCATTCGTCGTTGGCCGGCGGGGTGGGGCCGGGGTTGATGCAGAGTGTGAAGGCCGCGTTGGCTCCGGTAGGCGGCGCGGTAGCGGTGGCGTACACCCGGATGAAGTACGTCTGCCCCGCCGTCAGGCCGCCCACCAGTGCCCCGGCGGTGTTGCCCACGGGGGCCGTGGTGCAAAACTGGCTGGTGTTGGCAGTGCAAGTGCCATTTCGCACGTCGAGCGCAGCGAAGAAACGCGGGTTGAGGGTGATGGTTTGCGTAGGTCCGCTAGCTACAAAGCTAAACCACAAGTCGTTGGCCGTGGTGCCACCGCAGTTGGTGGTGGGGGCTTGGCTCTGCGACGCCCCGGCCACGGTGCCGGCGGTGGGCGTGGTGCAGTTGGCCGCAACGGCCACGGCAATGGCCCCGGTGCATTCGTCGTTGGCCGGCGGGGTGGGGCCGGGGTTGATGCAAAGCGTGAAGGCGCTATTGGCGGCGGTTGGGGGCATGGCTGCCGACGGGTACACGCGAACAAAATACGTTTGCCCCGCCGTCAGGCCGCCCACGAGCGCCCCGGTGGTGTTGCCGGTAAAGGCCGTGGTGCAGAACTGACTGGTGTTGGTGGTGCAGGTACCATTCCGCACGTCGAGCACCGCCGGAAAGCGCGGGTTGAGCGTAATAACCTGCGACGAACCGCCCGCTATAAAGCTGAACCACACGTCGTTGGCCGTCGTAATGCCGAAGCCGCAGCCAGTGGTGGGGGCCACGCTTTGCGTAGCTCCCAGCACCGTGCCGTTGGTGGGGGTGGCGCAGGTGGCCGTCACGGGCACGGCCACGGCAGCGGTGCAATCGTTGTTGGCGGCCGGCGTGGGCAGGGTCGTGAATTGCAGCGCCAAGGGCTGCGACGTGGTGCTGCCCGCGCAGTTGCTCACGATGCTGACCGTGTAAGCAGTGTTGGGCAGCAGGCCCGTCAGGTTCACGGGCGAGGCCGTCACGGTTTGGGTGCTGGCCGTGCCGCCCTGCGGAGTTGTCGTGACGGTGTAGCCGCCCGTAGCCGAGGGGCTCGTTGTGAAAGTGAGCGCCGCCGAGGTGGCCGTGATGCTGCCCACGGCGGCGTTGCTGGCCGTGGGGCAGGCGGCCGGTGCCCCGATGGTGACGACAAAATTCTTTGTCTCGCCCGAGCCGAAGTTCAGGCAGGCATCGCCGGCACCGTTGGGGTTGCCGACCGCGCGGCTGCGCACCCGCAGCACCGTTTGGCCCTGCACGGCATTGGCGGGCACGTTCAGGCTCACCGTCGAGGCCGTGTTGGCGGTCGAAGCGAAATCGACCTGCGCCCACTCGCTGGCTTCGAGCTGCCCGTTGCGGTTGAAGTCAATCCAGGCGGATATAATGCTGGCACCGGTCGTCGTCACGCGGATGGAGTAGCGGTTGCCGCCGGCCAGCGTGGCCGTGTTGCTGCCCGTGGCCGGGTACGCGGTGTAGGCCTGGCCGCCAGCGGTGGTGCAGGTGAGGCCCGTGGCATTGAGTGTGGTGCCGAGCAGGGCTACATCCGTGATGTCGTTGCCGCCACAGAAACCGCCGAGGCCGGTAACACAATAGCCCGCAGGCACCTGGGCGAAGGCCGGGAGGCTGCCGAAGAGCAGCGCGAGCAGGTACAGCCAGCGGCCGTGCCGGGCCGTGGGTCTGGGGTGTAGGTTTTTTTTCATACTAAAAAAAAAAAGAAAGAAAGGGGGGGGTGAAGGGGGTGAATGCCCGGCCGTGCTGGTGGGCCAACGCCGGCTACGGGGTAGCAATTTAGAACTTTTTACTGATAAAACCGGGCAAGCCAATCAAAAAGGGGTGGTTTGCAAAAAAATAAAAAACCGGCAAGCCCTTTTTGGCTTGTATTTTCGTACCTTTCTACTCGCCTTAAAACCGTTTTTGTCATGCACCCGAAACCACTACGCGCCCTGAAAAAAGCACTGCTGCCGCTGCTGCTTGGCGGGGCTGCCGCCCTCACTGCCCAGGCCCAGGCCCCGGCCTTGTCCACCTTCGCCGTGGGCCCCACCACCGTCACGGTGTCGGCCCTCACGCCCAACCTTGACACGGTGTGGGAGCTGCTCTGGGGGCCCGACAATTTCTTGTGGATGACCGAGCGCTACGGCCGCATCAGCCGCGTGAACCCCGCCACCGGGGCCGTGCTGCCGGTGCTCACGCTGCCCGACGTGACCGAAAACAACGAAAGCGGCCTGCTGGGTATGGTCCTGCACCCCAATTTTGCCACCAGCCCTTACGTGTATGTGGTCTACAATTACACCGATGCCGGGGTGTTGAAAGAAAAGCTGGTGCGCTACACTTACGTGGCGGCCACCAACAGCCTCACTGCGCCGCTCGTGCTGCTGGGCAACATTGTGGCCACCACCAACCACAGCGGCTCGCGCCTCTGCATCCTGGCCGACCGCACGTTGCTCATGACCACCGGCGACGCGCTCCAGGCGTCCGAAAGCCAGAACCGCGCCTCGCTCAACGGCAAAATCCTGCGCCTCAACCTCGACGGCACCATCCCGGCCAACAACCCCACGCCCGGCAGCCGCCTCTACACCCTGGGCCACCGCAACCCGCAGGGCTTGCTGCAACTCCCCAACGGCCGTATTTACAGTTCCGAGCACGGCCCCAGCACCAACGACGAAGTAAACCGCATCGAGCCCGGCCGCAACTACGGCTGGCCCAACGTGGAGGGCTACTGCGACCTGCCCAACGAGCAGGTGTTTTGCGCCGCCAACAACGTGCGCGAACCCCTCACGGCCTGGACGCCGACCATCGCCCCGGCCGGCCTCACGTACTACGACCACCCCGCCATTCCGGGCTGGCGCGGCAGCTTGCTGCTCACGGCGTTGGGTGCCCGCAAGCTGGTGCAGCTGCCCCTGGATGCGACTGGCAACACCATCGCCACCCGAACCGATTTTCTGGCCACTTACGGCCGCCTCCGCAGCGTGTGCGTTTCGCCCCAGGGCCGCGTGTACGTCGGCACCAGCAACCGCGACGGCCGGGGCACCCCCGCCGCCACCGACGACCGCATTCTGGTGCTCGAAAACCGGGCCTTCGTGTCGGCCACCCGGCCCGCCGCGCTGGCCGGCGTGGAGGTTTGGCCCAACCCGGCCCGCAAAACTGTGCAGGTGCGCCTGCCCGCCGGCCCCGCCACCGTGGTGCTGCGCGATGCCCTGGGCCGGGTCGTGCGCTCGCTATCGGCGGTGAGCCAGGCAGTTGAGTTGCCGCTTGACGGGGTTCTGCCGGGTGTGTACACGGTGCAAGTAGCCGCCGCCAGCGGCACGGCCACGCGGCAGCTAGTGGTGGAGTAGCGGCCTCTCGGTCCTTGTACCGCGAAGCTTCTGCTTCGCCTCGCGTTGAATGTCATCAACTGCTGTTACGCGGGGAATTTGAGTGCCTTGTGTTTCAGGTTGTTGCTCGTTGCTTGTTTCTTGTTGCTTGTTGCATTCGGGCCTCAAAACCGTTCAGAAGCCACGAACAAGCAACAAGCAACGAGAAACAAGAAACAGCCCGCGTAACATCAGTTATCAATGAGGAATGAGGAATTAAATTTGTCAGTCCATTCTCCTCATTCCTCTGACCGCCGGGGCCGGGTACGGCACTTCGGGCCGTATTTCCAGCCAGCGGCTGGGCTCCGGCAGCGGCCGGTAGCCGTGCTGCAGATACAGCCCGTGGGCATCGAGCGTGGCCAGCAAATGCCGCCGCAGGCCCTGCAATTCGGGGTGAGCCAGTACGCTGCTCACCAGGTACTTACTCAGGCCCCGGCCCCGGTGGGCGGGCAGCACGAACACGTCGCAGAGCCAGGCGAAGGTAGCGCGGTCGCTCACGACGCGGGCAAAGGCAACTTGCTGGCCATCGGGGGCATAGATGCCAAAGTTGAGCGAGTTGGCCACTGCCCGCGCCACGGTGGCCTGCGGAATATGCCGCGCCCAGTACGATTCTTCGCTCAGGTACCGGTGAATAACGGCGAGGTCGAGGCGGGCAGGGTCGGTGTCGAGCACGAAACCGGGGGGCAAGGCGGGCATGGCAGGCAGCAGCGAAGGGTTTGGCCAACAAAGATGTAGCCCGGCGGTTGATGTGCCACCGGCCGCACTTGCCCGCCCGCGTCGCCCGCCGTACTTTTGTAAATCTTACGCACCCACCCCTTAATCTCCCGCCCCGCCCATGCTCACCGCCGACCCGCAAACCTCTATCTACCAGCTCACCGAAGAGCAACTGGCCGTGCGCGATGCCGCCCGCGACTTTGCCCAGAACGAGCTGTGGGCCGGTGTCATCGAGCGCGACGAGCTCCAGAAATTCCCGGCCGCGCAGGTCAAAAAAATGGGCGAGCTGGGCTTTATGGGCATGATGGTCAGCCCCGAATACGGCGGCTCCGGCCTCGACACCATCAGCTACGTGCTGGCGATGGAGGAAATCTCGAAGGTCGATGCCTCGTGCTCGGTTATCATGAGCGTCAATAACTCGCTGGTATGCTGGGGCCTGGAGCAGTACGGCACCGAGGAGCAGAAGCAGAGATACCTGCCCCGCCTGTGCTCGGGCGAAATCATCGGGGCCTTTGCCCTGAGCGAGCCCGAAGCCGGCTCCGACGCCACCATGCAGCGCACCACCGCCGAAGACCGGGGCGACCATTACTTGCTCAACGGCACCAAAAACTGGATTACCAACGGCACCACGGCCTCGGTTTACCTCGTCATCGCCCAAACCAACCCCGAGCTGAAGTCGCGCGGCATTAACGTGCTGATTGTGGACAAGGACACGCCCGGCTTTGTGTGCGGCCCCAAGGAAAACAAGCTCGGCATCCGCGGCTCCGACACCTGCTCGCTGATGTTCACCGACGTGAAAGTGCCCAAGGAAAACCGCATCGGCGACGATGGCTTCGGCTTCAAGTTTGCAATGCAGGTGCTGGCCGGCGGGCGCATTGGCATTGCTGCCCAGGCCCTGGGCATTGCCTCCGGCTCGCTCGAACTCAGCCTGAAGTACGCCAAGCAGCGCAAAGCGTTTGGGGTGGAGATTTCGCAGCACCAAGCCATTCAGTTCAAGCTCGCCGACATGGCCACCAACGTCGATGCTGCCCGCCTGCTGTGCCTGCAAGCCGCCGCCGACAAAGACAACCACGCCAACTACGCCAAGTCGGGCGCGATGGCCAAACTCTTTGCCTCGAAGGTGGCGATGGATTCGGCCGTGGAAGCGGTGCAGATTCACGGGGGCTACGGCTTCGTGAAGGAATACCACGTCGAGCGCTTCATGCGCGACGCCAAAATCACCCAGATTTACGAAGGCACCTCGGAAATTCAGAAAATTGTGATTTCGCGGGAAATCCTGAAATAAACCGGAATAGCCTAAAAATCAGAATTTTTGCACGAAACCCAGCCGATTTTCGGCTGGGTTTTCTTTTTATTGCGTATTTCTGATGTACTATTGCACTCACAAAGCGCAAGCTTCGTTAAGTATCCTACTAACCGGTCGCTCGGCCACTACCTAAAAATGGAAGATTACAACAAAGTCATCGAGTCGCTGGGGGTGCGCTACATCAAGGCCAAGAACCTGGTGTTGCAGCAGCCCTTCACCGTCACCAACTCCTACGATGTGGGCAACACCCTCATCCTGTTGCACAAAGGCACCCTCACCTTCGGCGACGACGCGCAGGTGGTGGAAGAAGGCGAAATGCTCTTCATCCCCGGCGGCCGGGCCACGCGCGTGAACTACGGCGCGGCCGGCGGCAAGGTCAAAGTCATTTCTAATGATGACCTTATCAGCAACAAAGATAAGTTCTTTGGAGCCAACGAAGTACTGGATGCTATCGGCGAGGCCGAGGAAAGCCACACCTTCGTGAGCTTCGATGCCAAGGTGTTCGATTCGGTGAATTTCTTCGCCTCGCTCGACGTGCCGGCCTTCCTCATCAGCGGGCAGAGCAAGCTCGCCAACCTCGTGATTCGGGTGATGGAGGAAAGCGTGCAAAGCCTGCCCGGCCGCGAGCGCATCATCGGCCTCTACACCGAGAACATCGTGGTCGAAATCATTCGCTACGTGCTGCGCAACAATATGTTTGTGGAGCAGCTGGCCAACAACAGCACCTACCTCAAAGACCCGCGCCTGATTGACCTCTTCAACTACATCAAGCTCAACCTGGGCGGCGACCTGAGCAACAAGGTGCTCAGCAGCGTGGCCAACGTGAGCGAGGACTACGTGGGCC
>JANYFQ010000338.1 GCA_025362615.1 Hymenobacter sp.
GCTATGAACGTGAACGCTTCGAGGAGCTGGCGGTCGCTTCACTCCCCTGGATCGAGCGAGAGCTGCTCGTCGCCAAGCCGAAGCTCGTGATGACCCTCGGCAGCGAGATCGCCGGCCTGCTCCGAGGTGTGGCCGGTCAGAAGGGGCGGAACGCCCTGCTCGGGCCGACGATCTCGTCGCTCCGCTTCGGGAACGTGGACGCCCCGCAAAGCCGCTTCGCAGGTCAGTATCAAGGCCCGCTCCACGGCCCCGAATAGGTGGCGGTTTTCGGTTCCGCCAGCACCAGCCCGATGGGTGGATCTCCGTTGGAGAACGTCACGACGACCTGACCGTTAGTGACTTCCCGGTCGTCGCCAATCTTGTGGTCAACACTCCCGGCCAGACCATCAGCGGTGCATATAACAACGTCACCATCGAAAACGGCGGCACGGCTACCCTTGGCAGCACCCTCACCGTGAACGGCACCCTGGTCGTGCAGAGCGGCGGTACGCTGAACCTGAACTGCCAGACCATCGCCGGCCCCGGCACCGTGAACGTGAACGCCGGCGCTACGCTCGGCATCTGCGACGGGGCGGGCCTGCCCGTAGCCACGGGCCGCACCTACAGCCCGAACGCTACTTACGTGTACAACGGCACCGTGGCCCAGAGCAGCGGCGCGGGTTTGCCCGCCACCGTGCAAAACCTGACGGTGAACAACACCAACGGCCTGACGCTTTCGCAAACCACCGCCGTGGCCCAGGCCCTGACGCTGACCAGCGGCAGCCTCGCCACCGGCAACCTGCTGACGCTGCTGAGCAACGCCACGGGCACGGCCCTGGTCGTGAACGCCGGCAGCGGCACCGTTACTGGCTCGACCGCCGTGCAGCGCTTCATCAACCCCAGCCTGAACGCTGGCATCGGCTACCGCCACTTTAGCTCGCCCGTAGCTGCCCAGCCGTTCAGCGGCCTGGCCGCCGGCACCTTCACGCCCAACCTGAACACGGCCTATAACGCCAGCCCCGACCCCTACAACACGCCGAGCTTCCCGAACGTGTTCGAGTACGACGAGAGCCGGGTGAACACCGTTGTCAACGTCATTCCCGATGCCTTCTCGAAGGGCTGGAAGGTGCCGACCACTGCCAACTTGGCCGTGGGCAAAGGCTACGATGTAAACATCTCGGCGGCCAACAAAGTGACTTTTAACGGCACCCTCAACAACGGCACCCTGCCCGTGGCCCTCACCCGCACCGGTGGCACCAACGGCGGCTGGCAGTTGGTGGGCAACCCCTACGCGGCCCCGCTCAACATCGCCGCCATCGCGGCCGGCGACCGCACCAACCTGGACGCGGCTTTCTACGTCTTCCGCAGCACCAACCAGTACGACGGCTTCTACGACAGCTACGTGAACAACATCGGCAGCCTGGTGGCCGCCAGCGGCCAGGGCTTCTTCTGCCGCGTGAGCGCCGGCCAGAGCGCCGGCACACTCACCTTCCGCAACACCCAGCGTCAGACGAGCTTTAGCGTCGGTGGTTCGTTGTTTCAGCGCGGTGCGGCCGATGCCCGCCCCCAACTGCGCCTGACGCTGGCCAGCGCCGCCAACCCCGCCGCCGCCGACCAAGCCTACGTGTACCTGCAAGCCGGGGCCACCGTTGGCTTTGACACCGAGTTTGACGCCGCCAAAATGGCCAACCCCACCGGCCTGAACCTAGCCGCCCTGGCCGGCACCGCGCCCGTTGCCATCAACGGCCTGCCGCTGCTCACGGCCGCCACGCTCGTACCCCTGACGGTGGGCCTGCCCGCCGCTGGCACCTACGTGCTTACGGCCGCCGACTTCGCCAACTTCGGCAGCACCGCCGTGGCGCTGCGCGATGCCCTCACCGGCACCCGCACCGCCCTCACGGCCGGCACCGCGTACCGCTTCACGGCGGCCGGCACCACGGCCAACGGCCGCTTCACGCTGGAATTGAACCCGGCTGCCGCGCCGCTGGCCACTGCCGCCCAGGCCCTGGCTGCGCTGGTGCAGGTGTACCCCAACCCGGCCCACGGCACGTTCCACCTCACGCTGCCCGCCTCGGCGAAGGCCGCCACGGTGCAAATTGTGAACGCGTTGGGTCAGGTGGTCATCACCCGCTCGCTGACTTCGGCCGAAGCCGATTTCAGCACTGCCAACCTCGCCGCTGGCGTGTACACGCTCCGCCTCGCGGTGAACGGCACCGCCGTGGCCCGCAAGCTGGTGGTGGAGTAGGTTGTAAGTTTCTTGTTGCTTGTTTCTAATTTTCAACGGTTGACCTCCTCAACAAGAAACAGATAAAAAACAGAGAAGACCCCGGCCCGTCAGGTGCCGGGGTCTTTTTTTGCTCCCGCCGCCCGACCTTCGCGTTCGCTTGCCGCCGATGCTTCTGGCAATCCTCCCGCATTCACTCATCCACTCATTCAGTCATTTATTCATTTTTTATGCCGGAACGCAACTTCTTTGCCGACGTGTACGAAGTCGTCCGCCTTATTCCGGTGGGCCGCGTGACTTCTTACGGTGCCATTGCCCACTACCTGGGGGCGCGGCACGGTGCCCGCACCGTGGGCTACGCCATGCTGGCGGCCCACGCCGATGCCTCGGTGCCGGCGCACCGCGTCGTGAACCGGCTGGGGCACCTGACGGGGCGGCTGCACTTTGCCACGCCCACGGCCATGCAGGAAGCCTTGGAAGCCGAAGGCGTGCGGGTAGAAGAAGATAAAGTGGTCGAGTTCGGCAAACTGTTCTGGGAGCCGGGCGCGGAGCTGGGCTGAAGCAGCGGGGCGCAAAGCCCGCGCTCGCGCTACCCAACCCTTCACTCAAACTTAACCCGCCGGACCTACCAAACCCAGCCCCGGTGCGCCGTACCTTTGCATTCCCCTGATTGCGGGGAAGCTCATTTTCATTCGTATGAAACACTTCTTCACGGCTTTGGCCTTGCTGCTGACGGCCCTGCCAGCCCTGGCCCAGACGTACTCCATCGGCGGCAAAATCACCGATAAAACCTCCGGCGAAACCCTGCCCGGTGCCACCGTGCAAGTGGTGGGCAACGGCCAGAACACCGGCGACGGGGCCGACGCCGAAGGCCGCTACAAAGTGGCCAACCTCAAGGCCGGCACCTACACCGTCACGGCCAGCTTTGTGGGGTACAAGCCGCTGACGCAAACCGTCAAAATCAGCACCGCCAGCGTGACGGCTACCTTCGGCCTGGCCTCCGACAACGCCTCGCTCGGCGAAGTGGAAGTAGTGGCGACCCTGGCCCAGGAGCGGGCCACGCCCGTGGCCTTCTCGGCCGTGAACGAGGTGAAGCTGCGCGAAACCCTGAGCAACCGCGACTTGCCCATGATTCTCAACGAAACGCCCGGCGTGTACGCCACCCAGGGCGGCGGCGGCACCGGCGACTCGCGCATCACGGTGCGGGGCTTCGACCAACGCAACGTGGCCGTGCTCATCAACGGCGTACCGGTGAACGATATGGAAAACGGCCAGGTGTACTGGAGCAACTGGGATTTGGGCGACGTAACAAAATCTTTGCAAGTGCAGCGCGGCCTGTCGGCTTCCAAAATTGCCGTGCCCGCTGTGGGTGGCACCATCAATGTGCTAACGAAGGGCTTCGATGACAAGCGCAGCGTTTTGGCCCGCGTCGAAACCGGCTCGAACAACTATTTTAAGTCGTCGCTCCTGCTCAGCACGGGCACGATGAAGGGCGACTGGGCCGTGACGGCGTTCGGCTCGCGCCGGCGGCAGGACGGTTGGGTTGACAAGACCTTCGACGATGCCTGGACCTACTTCGGCAACATCAGCAAGCGCCTCGGCAATCACCGCCTTTCGCTCACTGCCCTGGGTTCGCCGCAAAGCCACGGGCAACGGTCGTTTCCGGTGCCCATCGGCGTCATCTCCGACGATAAAGCCCGGGAGCTGGGGGCCACTCCGACCCCGGGGGGCGACCGCGGGTTTCGCTACAATCCGTACTGGGGGCGGCTCGACCGCTACACCCTCGATGCCAGCGGCAAGAAAGTCAGCAATGGCCAGGAAGAGCTGAACGAGCGCACCAACTTCTACCACAAGCCCCAAATCAATCTTAATGACTACTGGCAGGTGAACAGCAAGTTGTTCATCTCGACTGTTTTGTACGGCTCTTACGGCCGGGGTGGCGGGTCGAGCGGCCTGACCGCCGGCCCATCGCCGTCTACTACGGTAGGTTCGGACAAGGCAGGACAAACCGATTTTCAGAAATTTTACGACGACAACATTGGTCTGCCCACAGCCACGAGCGCAAACCCAAACCCCACGCGCAAGGCCAGCACCATTCTCATCAACGCCGTAAACAGCCACCGCTGGTTTGGTTTTGTGTTGGGGGGCGACTATGTATTGAACGACAAGCTTACGCTTTCGGCGGGCCTCGACGGCCGCGATTACCTGGGCCTGCACTACCGCGCAGTGCGCGACCTGCTCGGGGCCAACTATTACGTGGACGAAAGCGGTGGCCGCAACCGCAACATTGCCGACAATACCCGCCTGGGCGTGGGCGACAAGCTGGGGTACAACTACGATGGCAAAACGCGCTGGCTCGGCGGCTACTCGCAGCTCGAATACAAGTCGTCGTTGCTCTCGGCGGTCGTCAGCGCCACGTTGTCGCAGGTGGGGTATCAGCGCATCGACTATTTTCAGCCCAAAACGGCCGACGGCAGCCCCGTCACCACCGACTGGACCCGCTTCACGGGCTACAGCCTGAAGGCCGGAGCCAATTACAACCTTACTGAGCACGACAATATTTTCGCCAACGTGGGCTACAATAGCAAGGTGCCTTTCTTCAACCTGCTCTATACCAACGCCGGCCGCAAGTTCGACAACGTAGTGCCCGAGGGCATCACGAGCGCCGAAATCGGCTACGGCATCAGTTACCCCTCCCTGAAGGTGACGCTCAACGCTTACTATACCCTTTGGAGCAATAAAACCACCACTTCGTTCAACGCTACCGACCGCGTGTACAGCAACGTGCGCAACGTAAACGCCCGCCACATGGGTGTGGAGATGAGCGTGGCCCAGGAAGTAAGCCGCCGGGTGCAGCTCAACGCTGCCGTATCGCTCGGCGACTGGCGCTGGACGGGCAAGGGGCTGCTCAACAAAACCGACGAAGGCGGCTTTCCTGTGGACGGCGGCACCGATATACCGGTGTTTCTCAACGGGGTACACGTAGGCGATGCAGCCCAGAACCAGTTTCAGTTGGGGCTGCGCTACGAGCCATTCCGCCGGGCTTATATCCGGTCGTCGTTCTTGCTGTTTACGAAGTATTACGCTGATTTTAATCCTGAAACCATTGTCAGCGAAACCAGCAGTACCGACTCATACCGCCTGCCCACCTCCCGCACCCTCGACCTCCACCTGGGCTACGATTTCAAACCGGTATTTAACGACCGGGTACGCCTCGGTTTGAAAGGCTCCGTACTCAACGTCCTCAACGAGTTTTACTTCACGGATGTGTCTAACCGCAACAACCTTAATAAAATCAACATCGATGCTTTGCAGGTGTTCTTCAACCGGGGGCGCACCTTCACTATTGGCCTGAGCGCCACGCTGTGAAATAATTATGAATTATGAATTATGAATTATGAATTATGAATTATGAATTATGAATTATGAATTATGAATTATGAATTATTTTTT
>JANYFQ010000353.1 GCA_025362615.1 Hymenobacter sp.
GCCTTTCCAAACAGCCTCATTGACTTAGAGCAGTTTCGCAATTGGTGCACACCTTTTGTGCACCACCATTCCGGAAACTGCTTTAACCGTGGTTTCGCCGTTCGACTTGCGCGGCTGAAGCTGCTGTTCTTTTCAAACAAAATGCGCCTCTCCTGACCGGAGAAGCGCATTTTTCAATCAGCGGAATCACGGTTAATCAACGATTCACCTGGCAGTTACAAACGTGCCTTCAACTGCCGGGCCTCGTTTACTTCCTGGGCCGTGGGGTATTCATCCACAATGCGGGTGTAGGCTTTGAGGGCACCGTCGGTGTCTTTGGCCAACTCGCGGGCGGTGGCTTCCTTGAGCAGGTAGCCGGGTGAGAAGTACTCGTTGGCGTTGTGGTCGGCGGCTTTGGCGTAGAGGTCAGCGGCTTCCTTGGGATGGTTCATTTCGAGCTGTGCGTCGCCCATCAGGGCGTAGGCACGGCTCTGCACGAGGTAATCGTCGGAGCTGAAAT
Organism: Hymenobacter sp.; assembly: GCA_025362615.1. Taxonomy (GTDB): domain Bacteria; phylum Bacteroidota; class Bacteroidia; order Cytophagales; family Hymenobacteraceae; genus Hymenobacter. The sequence continues at coordinate 500 of JANYFQ010000353.1, forward strand.
CTTCGAGATAGTCGAGGGCTTCCTTGTATTTACCGTCTTTGAGGGCAGCCACGCCAGCGTAGAAATTGGCGAGGTTGGCGGCTTTGGTGTTGCCGTACTCGTTGGCCACGGTGGTGAGGCCGGGCGCTTTGCCATCGCCCTTCATGGCCTTTTTCAGCGAGTCGGCCTCCCAGTAGCTGGCGGCCCGAAACAGGGCGGCCTGGGCCTTCTGGTTTTGCTGATTGTTGTAGGTGTAGTAGCCAAAGCCACCTACCACGGCCAGCACTACGGCGGTCAGCGCCACGAGCAACGAGTTGCGGTGGTTACGTACAAAATCTTCCGATTCGGCCAGGCGCACCGCCAGGGCATCGGGGTCTTCGAGCAGCGGGTTCTCGGTGACGTAATCCTCGGCGGGCAGCACGGTGGGGTCAGCGGTGGGCACTTGGGCACCTTCCTGCTGTTGCGCCCGGATGTTCTGCTGGGCTTGCTGGCTTTTGCCGGTGTAGGGTATTTTTGACATGGATTTTTTTAAGCTGTTAGCTAGTAGCTTGTAGCCATTAGCTTCCGTGCTTGGGAAATATTTGAGCGGGTTGAAAAGGGCGGTTCCGGCCAAGCAAGATGCCCTGAAAAAAAGCTATCCGCCATCAGCTATTGGCTAACAGCTAAAAATTTAGTCGTGAATGTAAGGGTAGTCGTTCTGCACGTACACGTCTTTGTACAGCTCGTCGGGCGTGGGGTAGGGCGAGGCTTCGGCAAAGTCCACCGACTCCTGCACCTGCGCTTTGATGCGCTCGTCAATAGCCGTCAGGGCTTCTTCGGTGGCCATGTTGGCACTCAAAATGGTGTGCCGCACGGCCTCAATGGTGTCGAGGTTGCGCTTCTGTTCCAACTCCTCCTTAGTACGGTACTTGGCCGGGTCGCTCATCGAGTGTCCCTTGTAGCGGTAGGTGCGAAATTCGAGCAGCGTGGGGCCTTCGCCGGCACGGGCGCGTTCGGCGGCGCGGGCCACCGACTCATGCACGTCCTCCACCCGCATTCCGTTCACGCTCTCGGAGGGCATATCGTAGCTCAGGCCCAGCTTGTAGAGTTCCGTTACATTGGACGTGCGGGCCACCGACGTGCCCATCGCGTAGCCGTTGTTCTCAATGACGAAGATGACCGGCAGCTTCCAGAGCATGGCCATGTTGAAAGCTTCGTGCAACGCGCCCTGCCGCACGGCGCCATCGCCCATGTAGCAGATGCAGAGCTTGCCGGTTTTGTTGTATTTCTCGGCGAAGGCCAGGCCCGCGCCCATCGGCACCTGCCCGCCCACAATGCCGTGCCCGCCCACAAAATGGTGCTCGCGGTCGAACATATGCATCGAGCCGCCCTTGCCCTTCGAGCAACCAGTTGCTTTGGCAAACAGCTCGGCCATCACGGCGTTGGGCGAGGTGCCCAGCGCCAGCGGGTGGGCATGGTCGCGGTAGGCGGTGATGTACTTATCGCCGACTTCGAGCGCCGACACCGCCCCGGCCACGCAGGCTTCCTGCCCGATGTAGAGGTGGCAGAAGCCTTTGATTTTTTGCTGCCCGTAAAGTTGCCCGGCCTTGTCCTCAAACTTCCGCATGAGCTGCATTTGCTCGTACCAGCGCAAGTAAACTTCTTTCGAGTACTTGGGTGCGGCGGCAGCGTTGGCCTGCGGGGCGGGGGCAGTAGCTTTTTTACCGTTCGCACTGGCGGCCATTTTATCGTTGTTGGCCGCTACATTTCCATTGGATGCCGGCTTGCCGGGCAGCACTGGCTCGGGCTGTTGCACGGTCACCGTGGCATCCATAGCAGCCTGACCGGTGGCTTTGCCATTGGAGAGCGCGGTCGTTTTTCCGACCGTTCGGGATGCAGCTTTTACTTTCGTCTCCGCCATTGCACGTAGGGGGTAGTTCGCGTTAGAAGCGCGAAATTACGCACTACCGCTGGCAATACCGAACTTCTCCCAATGCTCGCCTCGCTCCACCTGTTGTTTTTTAAGAATTATGATGCCGCCGACTTGCTTTTTTCGCCCGGTATCAACTGTTTCATCGGCGATAACGGCAGCGGCAAAACCAACCTGCTCGATGCCATTCACTACCTCTCGCTCACCAAAAGCGCCCTCACGTCGCTCGATAGCCAGAACATCAAGCAAGGAGCCGATTTTTTTGTGGTGAAAGGGCAATTCGCACCCAAAGCCGAACAGGCCAGCAAAACCACCGACCCGGCCGCCGCCGAAATCATTCAAATCAGCCTCAAGGCCGGGCAAAAGAAAATCGTCGCCCACGACAAACAGTCCTACGACCGCCTGGCCGACCACATCGGCCGCTACCCGGCCGTCCTCATTTCGCCTTACGACACCGACCTTAT
>JANYFQ010000426.1 GCA_025362615.1 Hymenobacter sp.
GGTGTTCAATGTGCCGTTCACGGTATCTGGCAGCTTCAACGGCGGCAACGTCTTCACGGCCCAGCTTTCCAACGCCAGCGGCTCGTTTGCCTCGGCGGTGAACATTGGCAGTGTGAGCGGCACGGGCAGCGGCAACGTGAGCGTGACCATTCCGCTGGGCACGGCCAACGGCACGGCCTACCGCATTCGGGTGGTGGCCTCGGCCCCGGCCACGACGGGCAGCGACAACGGCCAGAACCTGACCATCGGGGCCCTGACCTTCACCTGGACCGGCGGCGCGAACAGCACCGACTGGTTTGATGCCGGGAACTGGAGCTGCGGCCAGGTGCCGACCAGCACCAGCGTGGTCATCATCCCCAACCTGGGGGCGGGCTTTGCCTACTACCCGGTAGTGGTGGGCGGCACGGCTTCGGTGCTGAACATCACGGTACAAACCTCAGCCAGCCTGACCATTAACTCCACTTTCCACCTCTACGGCAACGTGACGGCGGACGGCAGCGTGACCGGCAGCACCGGCAGCAGCTGGTATTTCTACGGTGGCAGCGGCGGCACGCAGTATGTGTATGGCAGTCAGGCGCTGCAATTCGGCAACCTCTACATCAACCCCGGCGTGACGCTGAATCAGCAGAGCCACAGCGGGATGCTGAACGTGTACGGCTCGTGGTATAACAACGGCTTTTTCTTCGGCAACCCTAACCCGCTCTACGGCGTGGGCTTCAATGGCGGCGGCACGGCGCAATGCGTGTGCGGCACGGCCAGCACCAACTTCTACGGCTTCACGGTCAGCCCGACGGCGCTGGTGAACCTGGGCATCAACACGAACTTCCTGGGCAACCTGGCTGTGAACGGCACCTTCAACTCCAGCAGCTGGGCGGTGGTGTTTAACGGCACGGTGGGCCAGACCATTGGCGGCGCGGGCAATACGTTCTTCAACAACATCCGCATCACCAACACGGTGGGCGTGACGCTGGTGGACGACGTGACCATTCGCGGCAATTGGATAAACGACGGGCAGTTTAACCCCAGCACCTACGCGGTGATATTTGCCGGCACCACCGCCCAAACCATCGGCGGCTCGGTGGTGACGCATTTCTACAACGTCACCTTCCAGAACCTGATTTCGGTGACCCTGAACCTGGACATTTACGTGCTGGGCAACTTCGTGAACACCGGGGTTTTCTATGGCTACCAGACGGTGGGCGGCGTACGCACCGGCTACTACGTGCGCTTCGGCGGCGGCACGGCCCAGATGATTACAGCGGGTGCCCAGACCTACTTCTACCACTTCTACGTGGATAACGCGGCTGGCGTGAGCCTGGGCACCAACATCCACATTGCCGGTAACTACTACCTATACAGCGGCTTCTTTAACCCCGGCACTTACGTCTGCGACTTCAACGGCTTCGGCGGGTATGAGCAAACCGTGGGCGGCTACCAGCCCCTGACGTTCTACGGCTGGAATATCGGGAGCGGCACCACCGTGCGCCTGAACCAGAATTGCAGCTGGCTGGGCGGCATCGTGAATGCCGGTGATTTCTACGGCTACACGTTCGTCGGCGGGGTTTACACCGGCTACGGCTGCACCTTTGCGGGCAGCACGGCCCAGGTGCTGAGTGGGGCCGGCAATTACTATTTCTGGCACGTGACGCTGACCAATACGCTGGCCTCGGTGACGTTCAATACCAACGTCCACGTGTACGGCAACTGGCTGAATGGCGGGGTGTGGAGCGGCACCGGCTACACTGTTTTCTTCGACGGGATGCAGGCCCAGCTCATTGGCGGCTCGGTGATTACGAACTTCTACCACGTCACCATCAACAACCTGATTTCGGTGAGCTTGCAGCAGAACATCTACGTGCTGGGCAACTGGAGCGGCAACGGCCGGTTCTTCGGCACGGGCTACTATACCTACTTCAACGGCACGGCGGCGCAGACCATTTTCTGCGCCAGCAATACCCGCTTCGGCACGGTGCGGTTTAGCAACCCAACTTCGGTCACGCTGCTTTCCGACATTTACCTGAATGGCAACTGGACCCACGACGGCGGCTTTGTGGCCAACGGCTACACGGTCTATTTCTCGGGTTCGGCTACGCAGTTCATTGCCGGCACGACGCAGACGGTTTTCCATCATGTGAACATCGTCAGCGGGGCCACTGTCCAAATCAACCGCGCCATCACGCTGCTCGGCAACTGGTTTAACAATGGCAGCTTCCTCCACAACAACCTGCTGGTGTACTTCAACGGCACCCTGGCCCAGATTGTGGGCGGCTCGCAGGTGACGAACTTCTACGACGTGACCTTCAACAACGCCGTTTCGGTGACTTTGAACCAGAACATCTACGTGCTGGGCAACTTCATCAACTCCGGGGTATTCTATGGGTACAGCGGGGCCACGGGCTACTTCGTGCGCTTCGCCGGGTCGGTGCTGCAAGTGGTGAATGCCAACGCCACCACCTACTTCCACCACTTCTTCGCCGACAACGCGGCGGGTGTGCAGTTGATGCGCGACGTGTACATCGCGGGTAATTTCTACCTGTACTCGGGCAGCTTCCTGCACAACGGCTACACTTGCTACTTCAACGGCACCGCCCCCCAAACCTGCGGCGGCTACGCGGCCCTGACGTTCTTCGGTTGGAACATCGCCACCGGTGCCGACCTGACGCTGAACCAGAACTGTACGCTGCTGGGCAGCTTCGCCAATGCGGGCACCTTCCATTGCAGCAGCCCCTTCCGCATGACTTTCGCCGGCAGCGTGGCCCAAGCCCTGAGCGGCACGGGTGCATTCAACTTCTGGCACGTGACCTGGAACAACCTCGTCGGCATCACCCTCAACCGCGACATCACGGTACTGGGCGACTGGTTCAACAGCGGCGGTTTCCTGGCCAACGGCTACCGCGTGTTCTTCGGCGGCACGCTGACGCAGTTCATTGACGGCACGGTGACGACGATTTTCCACCACCTCACCATCAACACGGGGGCTACGGTGCAAATCAACCGCACCATTACGCTGCTGGGGGATTGGCTGAACAACGGCAACTTCCTGCACAACAGCTTGCTGGTGTACTTCAACGGTACGGTGCTGCAAACCATCGGCGGCTCGTCGGTGACGCGCTTCTACGACCTGACGCTGAACAACAACATCAACGTGAGCCTCGGCTACGACATCGACGTGGTGCGCCACTTCATCAACCAGGGCGGCTTCTGCGGCTGCGGCTTCCTGGTGCGCTTCAACGGCACGGTGCCCCAGACCATTACCTGCACCTCGGGCCGCACCAACTTCCACCACATCACCTTCGCCAACGTGCAGGGCGTGACGATGTTGGACAACGTGGGCGTGAGCGGCAACTGGGTGAACAACGGCGGCTACATCGCCAACGGCTACCTGGTGCTCTTCAACGGCACGGCGCTGCAAACCATCGGTGGCACGACGCTCACTGCCTTCCACCACTGGCAGAACACCAACGCCAGCACCGCCGGTGTAACCCTGGTGCGCGACGTGGCCTACACCGGCAACTGGACCAACAACGGGCTCTACTGCGGCTGCGGGTTCGGCAGCTTGTTCAACGGCAGCGTGGCCCAAAGCCTCACCTGCACCACGGGC
>JANYFQ010000496.1 GCA_025362615.1 Hymenobacter sp.
AAACGCTGAACCGTTTGGCCACCGCCGGTTCGCTGCCGCCCGACTGGCGGGCCGCCACGACGCGTTCACGTAAATCAAGGGAGTAAGCATTCATCTCACAAAAGTAGCCGAAACGTATACACGGACCTGGGAACCGCTCTAGTACCGTTCCACCGTGCAAGGCGGTCGGCGTTTGGGTTGCCCCCCGCGTTGGTGAAGTTTCCGCCCGCTATCAAGTCGCCGTTGGACAAAAGGGTCAGAGCTTTGACGGGGCCGTTCAGTCCCCCACCAACCGACTGCCAGACAGCACCGGTCCAACGGGCCAGATAAGAAGTTCGGCCCACCCCGCTCACTTGGCTAAAGGCGCCGCCCACGTACACATCACCGTTTGGAGCCACTGCCACCGCATTTGCCACCGCGATTCTGACCACCGCCCCATCGCCCCACAAACCTGGCGCGAGCGGAAACCATCGGCTGCCGTCCCAACCAGCAATGCCACCCGTGTTGGGGTCGTTCGAGCCGCCTATACTGGTAAAGTTGCCACCAGCCAATACATCGCCCCCCGGCCTTTCAGCCAAAGCAAATACTTCACCGCCCGAAACGCCAGTGCCGAATCGAACTGTATAAACGCCATCGGAACGGAAGACTCCGTTGGACCCATCGCCACCCACCAGCAAATCGCCGTTGGCTGCGTAGGCCAATGCGTTGACGATTCCGCACAGAACGACCCGCACCCAACTGCTGCCGTTCCAACGGACGACGTATCGTAGAGTGGTCGGCGTGCCAGGTGTAACAAAGTTCCCCCCAACGACGACATCGCCGTTGGGAGCAACGGCCAATGAACGCACTTCGTCTGCTGGGTTACTGTAAATGCCACTGCCCAACGGTAGCCACTGCGACCCATTCCACCGCACTACCTTGCTGACGGAAGAAAGAGAATTAAGACCCCCGCCCGCAACGATGTCGCCATTAGGCAGAATAACCACTGCTTTGACATCCATCAATAGGGTGCCCACAACTTGCCATTGGGTGCCCGTGTACCTGATTACCCCCCCGTACCTAACACCTGCGATGATATCGCCATTCCTGGCCACCGCCAAGGTTTGTACAGCTCCCATATTTCCCACCGCCGGACCCATTGATTGCCAAGCGGCCCCATTCCAACGCATTACCCCGTTGGTAAAATCCCCACCGGCCACGATGTCGCCGTTGGCTGCGAAAGCCAGCGCCCGCACCTGACCAGCAAGGCCCGCGCCGATGGCCGACCACTGATTGCCGTTCCAGCGGGCCACGTTATCGGCATCAAGGTTTCCGAACGCGTTGGTGAAGCTGCCGCCCACAATCAGGTCGCCGTTGGGTGCGACCAGCAAGGCATACACATCACTGTTAAGCGCACGGCCACCGAATCGGCTGTCCCAGTTTTCGTCGTTCACTCCAGCCGTTTGCATGGGCCGGAACACCGGGTGCCCGTCGAGCGGGTCGTGGGCGAGGCGGTAGCCCGTGGCGTCGAAGGAGCCGCTGCTGCCGGGGCGGAGGGTGCCGTTTGGCAGCAGGGCATCGGCCAGCGCGTGGCCCTTGCCAGCCGCCGGAACGCCCGTAGCCCACGCCGGGGCACTCGACAGCACGAAGAAGGCCAGCACGAACCGCTTGGCGGCGAGCCAGCAGGCACTGGTTTTGTTGGTAAAAATATTCATGAGGAGGGGGTTGGGTTAAGCGTTCCAGCGTTGAAATTCCCGGTAGCGGCTCACGGCCGTTTGGCAGTCGCGCATAGCAGCCGCGTTTTCGCCCGCAAATGCCGGGTCGGTCGTCGTGATGCGGGCACGAAGGCTGGCCAAACGGTACTGCCCAAACAGTTGGTCAATGGTGGCTCCCAGCGCTGTTTCAACGCGTTTGATGCGCGAAGCCGTGGAACCAACCGTGCGGTAGGTTAAGGAGGTGTGCCGCGCTAGGTAGAAGCGGAAACGCGTAAGGTTGGTGTGAGGCATGACTCTTGAAAAAAATATTGCTTAAAAAGTAACGCCTCAAATCTACCGCTTTTTTCGGCTCTCCCCCAAAATTCAATTCGTTCACTTTCCCCGGCTTTTCTGAACGCCGCCCCGGCAAGTGCCGCCTGTGCCCTACCTTGCACCGCGTCTTTCAGCACCAATCAGCTATGAACCCCACCGCCGCCCTGCACCGGGCCGAGCTGCGCCGCCACGTGGCCGCCACCTTCGGCCACGACCTGAGCTACCCCCGCGAGGCCGAAGCCCTGGCCGCCGACGTGCTGCAGCGCACCGGCGAGCGCCTCTCCCCCAGCACATTGAAGCGGTTTTTGGGGCTGGTCACGGCCGACGCGCTGCCCTCGCGCTTCACCCTCAATGTGCTGAGTGCCTACGTGGGGGCCACGTCGTGGGCCGATTTTGAGCAGGGCCAGGCCGCGCCGCCCGCCGCGCCCACTCCCTGGCAGCAGCTAACCGCCGCCGCCGCCCACCACACCCGCCTCACGCTAGCCGGCATCCGGCAGAAGTGCGCCCTGGCGTATGAGCGCACCGCGCCCCGGCCGTTCGCCGTGGCCCACGTGGCGGCGTGGCGGGCCAGCGGCGTGGCCGCCACCGCGTTTGTGGCCGAGGGCGGCATGGGCAAATCGGTGCTGCTGGCCCAGGCCGTGGAAGCCACCTGGCTCACCCCCACCGGCCCCCGCCACGAGGCTGTGTGGGCTGTGCCCGCCGCCCGGCTGCGCGGGGCGGTGGCGGCGGGCGGCTTGCGCGAGTGGCTGCTGCGCGAAGCCGGCCTGCCGCCCACCCAGCCCCTGGTCGCCGACTGGGGCCGTATCTGCCTGGCCGTGGACGGATTGGACGAGCTCGACCACGGCCCCGACGGCTTCGAGGCCGTGGCCGGGCTGCTCACCGACCTCGTGGCCACCCACGCCGCCGCGCCCTGGTTGCACGTGCTGCTCACACTGCGCACCACGGCCTGGGAGCGGCTGGCCCAGCGCACCCCCGCCGCCCTGCACGGGCAGTGGTTCGGGGTGAGCTTCGACGGCTTCAGCGGCGACCTGAGCAACGTGCCGCCCCTGGCCCCGGACGAGGTGCGGGCGACGCTTTTGTCAATGAGTGAAGGCGTGAAGGAGCGAATGAGTGATGGGGGTACAATGAGTGAAGGAGTGAATGAGCGAATGAGCGAAGGCTCTAAAAGCCAGGAGGTGAATGAACGTAGGAGTACGTCAGGCACTCGCGTCACCCAACCATTAATTCACTCATCCACTCATTCGCTCATTCACTCATTGAGCAAAAACCACTCATTGAGCAAAAACCACTCATTAAATTACGAAGCGCTGCCGCCCGACACGCGCCACCTCATCGCCCACCCCTAC
>JANYFQ010000536.1 GCA_025362615.1 Hymenobacter sp.
CTTTGCACCTTCCGCCGCCCATGTTCCTGCGCTTTACCGCCCTGTTGCTCTTTGCATTCCTCCTCGCCGGCCCCGCCGCCGGGCAGGGCTTCGACGTGCGCTCGGCCGTGCCGCCCGACTCGCTGCGGACCGACGCGGCCCTGAAAATGGGGCAGCCCGACTCGCTGCGGCGGCGCTTTGATGAGCAGCGGGCCATGCTGCGGCTGCAAGCGTTTACGCGGCGCAAAACCATTGCCGGGCGGGCGGCTTCGGCGCTTTTTACCTTCCGGCAGCCCGCCCAGGAACAAGCCGGGCTCGACGCGGCCCTGCTCGACCGGCAATTCGACCGGCACGTATTCAAAATCGTGCGGCGCATCGAGATTACCACGCTTGATGCCTTCGGCTACAGCCTGACCGACACCCTGCGGCGGCCCCGCAGCTTCGTGGAGCGGGGCGGCAACGCGCTGCACCTCAAAACCCGGCGCGGGCGCATCCGGCAGGTGCTGCTGTTTCGAGTGGGCCAGCCCCTGGAGCCGCAGGCGCTGGCCGAATCGGAGCGCCTGCTGCGCCAAACCCCCGAGCTGCTCGACGCGCGGGTGCTGGTGAACGAGCGCACCGCCACCGCCGACAGCGTGGACGTGGAGGTGCGGACGGTGGACGTGTTCAGCATTTCGGCCGGGCTGGAACTGGCCACGCCCACGGCGGGCCAGACCACCTTCGGCGACGACAACTTCCTGGGCCTGGGCCACCAGCTTGCCAACACCTACCGCTACGGCCAAACCTACGACAACCAGCCCCAGGCCCAGTCCTGGGCCTACGAGGGCAGCTACACCGTGCCCTTCCGGCGCTTTGTGCAGGCCCAGGCCCGCTACCGCAACGAGTATTTGCTGGGCCAGGTGGGGGCCTCGGTGCAGCGCGACTTTTATTCGCCCAGCGCCCACTACGCCGGGGCCGTTTCGTTCGACCTGACCGACCGGCAGCTCCTGGCCGGCGCGCCCGCCCCCGACGCCCCGCCCACGCTGCTGGCCCAGCGCTACGCCGTGGCCGATGCCTGGCTGGGCCGTGCCCTGCGCCTGCGCTCCTACGACCTGGGCTACGAAAACCCCGGCCGCCTCATCCTCGCCGCCCGCCTCTACGCCACCCGCTTCCTCACCCTGGCCTACCCCACCGACCGCGACGCCAACCTGCTGCTGGGCAGCGTGGGCTACTCGGTGCGGCACTACTACAAAGACCGGTACCTCTTCGGCTTCGGGCGCACCGAAGACGTGCCCACCGGCACGCTGCTGGCCGCCACCGCCGGCTACGACCAGAACGCCGCCCTGCCCCGCCGCTACCTGGCCGCCCGCGTGGCCGGGGCCAGCTACAGCCCCCGCCACGGCTATTTTTTTGCCGGCGTGGGCTTCAGCACGTTTCAGCAAGCGGCCCGGCCCACGGCGTGGGAACAGGGCCTGCTCAGCGTCGAGAACACCTATTTCACCCGCCTCTACCGGGTGGGCAACTACCAGTTGCGGCACTTTGTGAGCAGCCGGGCCACGGTGGGCTTCAACCGGCAGCCGGGCGAGGTGCTGCAGGGCATCAGCAACGACCAGGGCATCCGGGGGTTTTCGCCGGTGCAAACGGTGCGGGCTACCAGCCGCTACGCCTTCAACTACGAAACCACGGTCTTCACGCCCTTGTCGCTGGCCGGTTTCCGGCTGGCGGGCCTCGTGTTTGCCGACGCGGCCTGGTACACCGAGCGGGCCGGTGGCGGCACGCCCTTCGGCAACACGCCTTACTCCGCGTTTGGGGTGGGCCTGCGCTTCCGCAACGAGTTCACGGCGCTGCGCACCTTTCAAATTCTGTTCGGCTACTACCCACGCGGGCTGGCCACGCCCAACGGCTTCAAAACCTACGAAACCTCGCGCAACACCCTGAACTTTACCGATTTCGGGCTGGGCCAACCGGGCACCGGCACGTACCAGTAAGGCGGAGGTGCCCAGGTTTGCGCCGGGGGTTTCTAGTGCTTAACCGCTGTTACGCGGACGATTTGAGTGTCTTGCGTTTCAGGTTGTTTCTGGTTGCTTGTTTCTCGTTGCTTGTTGCCTCAAAAACCGCTCAGAAACAAGCAACGAGCAACAAGAAACAGCCCGCGTAACATCAGTTATCAACCGTGCCGGCCCGGCGCGACACGTCCTGCACACTGGTCAGGAAAATGCGCTGGTTCCAGGGGTGGTCCAGGTCGGCAATTTCGACCAGCGCCTGCTTCTTTTCGCGCTTGCCGTAGCGCACCACGGTCACGTTTAGGCGTTTTTCGTCGCGGAATACTTCGGCCAACGGGCCTACTTCGGGGCGGGCGGCGGCCGTGGGCTTGGCTTTTTGGGCGTGGGCGGCGGTGGGCACGGCGAAGCTGGCAGCGGCCAGGGCCAGCACGGCGCAGAGTGGGGCGATTTTTATCATTTTCAGGGGGAGTGAACGAGTTTGGGAAACAAGCACGAGCAAGTAGCTCCGCCGGCTTACGTAAAGGCCGGGCCTGGCGGTTGCCCGGCTCCGCCCGCCCCGCCAAAGCAGAACCTTGCCCGGCCCGGTGCGTATCCCCGGCAACTCCATCCACTCATTTTTGCCTCATTCTCATGTTGTTTCAACCCACACTTTTGTGCCGCGCTGCCGCGCTGGCCTTGTTCGCCTGCCTGGCTCCGGCCCTGGCCCACGCCCAGGGCAAAGTGGCCGACGCGCCCCCCTCGGGCGGCCACACCACCGCCAACGAACAGGCTTACGCCCGCGCCGTGATGGCCGACACCGCCCCGCCCGCCAAGGACGATGCCGAACACGCCAACTCGCAATACTACCGCCGGTTGCGCTACGAGTTGAAGATGCCCGCCAAGTTCACCTGGACCGCCACCGCCGCCCAACACCTGACCGAGAAGCGCGACCTGGAGCTGTGGCAGGTCATCGAATTTATCAGCACCGACCTTGTGCGTTCGCTCGAGGGCAGCCGGGCCGAATACTACAAAGCCCCGGTGGGCAAAATCCGGGAAATCCACTTCACCACCACCGCTCAAGAGCCGACTCCTTCCCAAATGGGTGCCCAGCACGGCTGGTTCTACTCCTGGAACAAAGCCACCGGCGTACTCACGATGGCCATGAGCACGAGCACCAAATCGCCGTCCCCCACCAGCGAAGACTCCGACCGCAACACCTCGAACTGGGTGCTGGCCAACGTGAAGTAAGCCGGTAGCAGCGGCCCGCCGCCGCCCGGCCTGCCCCAGGCCCTACCAGCCGGTTTCCTGAAAAAACAACGGTGCCGCGAAGCCCAATGGGCATTTCGCGGCACCGTTGTTTTTCTCAAAAAACGACCCCGGCCGGCCGCTCAGTGCATACAGCCGAACCAGACGGCGGTGCGCTTGGCATAGGCGGCGGGGTAGGCCCGGCGAATGCGGGCCATCGTCTGGCGCAGGGCGGCCGGGCGGGGCGGCACCAGCGCCGCCACCACAATGTAGTATCCTTTGGCAAAGCCCTGGTAGCCGTTGGAGAACTCAACGGATATGTAGTCGCTGTCCTGGGCATCGCCCGTGCCCCTGGGGGTGTAGCAGGGGTAGCCGTACCCGTCGCCGTCGCAGGCGGCCTGGCTGGCGCTCAGGCCCAGGGCTTTGTTGGGGCGATTGCCCGCCAGCTGGAGCGGCCGGTGCAGCCGGGCTGCCGCTTGTTTCGCGCCCGCCAGGGCAGCAGCGTAGTCGCGGGTGCTTTGCAGGATAACGATGTCCTTCGGCACGTTGATGTTGTACTCGTCCTGGGCCGCTGCCGGGGTCGGCAGCGCCAGCAGGGCAGCGGAAAGCACGCAAAAAACGGCTGGGAAACGCATGGGGTGGGGTTTTTTGATTGTTCGAGGCGGCCCTATTTGAAATTGCCGGTGGCCCCGGCCAGCTCCCGGCGGTCGGCCTGGTCAAGCCCCCGGCTTCTGGCCCCGGCGGGCCAGCCAGGTGTGCAGGGTGGCCAACTCTTCTGGGGTCAGGGTTGATTTGGCCAGCACCAGGCTCAAGCGGGGAAAGCGCCGAATCAGAAAGTAGAAATGGGTGCGCGACTCGTCGGTGGTCAGCAGCCACGCCCAGTCCTTGGTTTCGGGGCCGCTACCGCCCACGGGCCACACCTGGATATGGGCTTCCTCAAAAGCCACGTCGGCCGCAAAAACCGGCTGGTCGCGTCGCCAATAGCTGCTGGCGAAAATGACGGCCAGGGCCAGGGCGCAAAATCCCAGAAAAAGCCCGCCCCAGGTGAGCAAAAAATGGCCCGCCAAGTCCGGGTACACCGCACTTAGCAGCAGGCTGCCCACCAAATACGCCCACCCGCTGCGGCGGCGAAACCGGTGCAGCTTGGCCCGCAGCTGGCTGCGGGGGCTGATGCGAAAAGACCGGCGGATACTGGCAACCATGCGGGCGAACGACGAAGAAAAGCAGCTTATTCGAGGCGGGCACGCTGGAAGTCGCGCACCGGCCGGCCGTCGGCGGCGAGCAGCAGCGCCCCGTGTACGTAGTCCTGCGCCGGGCCGGTGTGGTAGCGCACGGCAAACCCGTCGCGGGTGCGCACGGCTTCGTCGAACTCGTAGGCATCGGCGGGGCGGGTCCATAGCACTTGGCCGGTGGCCCCGTCGAGGCATTGCAGACTGGCGGGGCTGTCGGGGCGGGCGGTGGGGGCGGCGGCCACCAGCAGGTGGCGGGCGTCCTGGTACACGAGGCGGGGGGCGAAGTAACGCCGGCCGGGGGTCAGGTTTTGGGTGTCGAGGGCCGGGTACTGGCCGGTGGGGCGGTTGGCCAGGAGCTGGGGCAGGGCCTCGGCCAGGCCCGCGCCCTGCGGGGTTTCGAGGGTGAAAAAGCGGCGGGGAAGCTGGGCGTAGGCGGCCCGGTACAGGGCCAGGCCATCGGCCAGCACCTGGCCCGTGGCGGGCAAGTAATAGTAGGTGTGGCCGTCGTTGGTGAGCACGCGCAGGGCCTCGTGGGCGGCATCTATTTCCAACTGCGCGATGCCGCTGCTGGCGGGTGGGAAGTTCTGGAGCAACGTGGCGGTCACATCCACCAGCGCCGCCGTGCGGGTATCCACCCGGTACAGGGTCTGGTCGGCCAGCAAGTAGGGCCGCCCCCCCGGAAACGTGTGCCACGCGTAGCGGTGGTGGTCGAGGCGGTGGCCCAGGGGGTCGAGCACCTGCTCGCGGTGCCGGCGGCCGGTGCGGGGGTCAAAAAAATCGGCGTACAGCGTCACCGAGTCGCTGCCCCAGCGCGGGGCTTCGGTGCGCAGGGCCACGTACACGGGCTGCTGCTCGGCATCGGCGTAGAGGTAGGGATACTGGAAAAAAATGGGTTTGGTAAGCAGCATGGGCTGACTGGCCAACGGGGGCCGGCCGGCCAGCAAATAGACCCCGGCGAGCGCCGTCAGCACCAACAGCAGGCCGCCCCACCCCACCCAGTACCGCACCGGCAGCCGGACCACCGGCGGCGGCGGCACCACCGGCGGGAAGTGGTGGCGGACGTGGACCGTCACGTCGTCCGAATTGAGGTAGTATTCGGTCTGGCAGGCGGCGCAGCGAAACAGGTCGGGGCCGGCCGTGGTTTTGTCGGGGCTGCCGCACTGCGGGCACTGAATAGCGCGGGGATTTTTGGCCATGTAGCGGCTGTACGCAAACCAAGTGTCCCCGGCCACCGGACCGGCCTACTCCAGGGCCGAGTTCAGGCTGCACTGGCTGTCGAAGCGCAGCAGTTCCGGGCTCATCTTGAAGCCCCGGCCGCCGAAGCTTTTGCTATACAGCTCCAGGTCGGCCGATTGGCGGTTGCCGTTGGAGCTTTCGGGGCTGGAATAATCGCTGGCTTCCAGCACGGCCCCGCGCCGCACGTGCAGGGCGGCGCACATTTTATCGGCCGTTTTCACGGCATCGCCCAGGGCCAGCACGTCGGCTTCGCGGCGCAGGCTGTCGGCGTGGCTGTGGCCGTAGCTCAGGTCTTTGATGCGGCTGATGGGCGTGGCCAGCAACTCTTCCAGGTAGGGCGAAAGGCGGCGCAGGTCGTTGATACGCACCGTGACCGACTGCGTGGAATTGAAGCCCGTGAATACTTCCTTGCCCTTCACGTAAGTAAATTCTTTGTTTGATGACGTGCTGCTCACGCGCACCTCGTTCGGCCCCGGCGCGTAGCGGCGCGACACGGCCAGCACTTGGTCCACCACCCGCTGCACCTCGGCCACCGCATCCCGCAGCCGGGGCCGGGTGAAGGCCGCGTCCACCGTCAGCTCGGCGTAGTCGGGGTACACCGTGACGTGGCCGTAGCCGATGCTATGCACCTGGCGCGGGGCGGCGGGCGGCGCGGGCTGGCAGGCACCCAGGCCCAGCAGCGAAAGGACGAACAAGGCAACAACGGCGCGAAGCATGGGCGAGGGGAAAAGCGGGATACGAACGAGCCGGCCTAACGCAGAAAAGTGCTGGTACGTTGAGGGAAGCCGCTCGATTGTTTGGCCCGCTGCCCCCAGGCGCGGTACTGGGGGCCAGCGGCCACCTGTGCCTTCCCCGCCACGGGTGCCAGCAGCCGCCACCAAGCGGCTCAAACAGTTGCCGAGGCGTATGCCCACAAATTTGCCTGCGCCCAACGATAGCAGACACCGACTGTCTTCATTCGTGACCCGACTCAGCTCATCCTGGGGCTGTACAACTACTTTGACTCCGGGGCGCGAAAGTTGATGGGCAGGGTGCAATTCACGCGCACGGGCTGGCCATCGGCCAGGCGGCCGGGCTCCCAGGGCGGCATGAGCCACACCAGCCGGTGCGCTTCTTCGTTGAGGCCCGCGCCGGGGCCGCTCACCACGTGCGCGTCCTGCACCCGGCCGTCTTTGCCCAGGATGAACTGCACCAGCACCCGCCCCGTGACATTATTTTGGCGGGCTTTCTCGGGAAAGCGCATATTAGCGCCGATGTAGGCCCCCAGGGCCGGCATTCCGCCGGGAAACACCGCCGGCACGGGCGGCTCGGCGTAAATAGAATCGCGGGTGATGTCGGCGCGGGCATCGGGGCGAGCCATTGCCGATAGTTGAGCCGATAGTTGAGCCGTCGGCGGGGCGGCAGCGGCGGGGCTGCTGGCGTTGGTCACGGGTGCTGGCTTGGCCACCGCCGTGGGCCGGGCCGGGCTGTTATGCGGCCGCACCTGGGCCCGGCCGGGGGCGGGCAACAAAGCCAGCAGCCCCAGGCCAAGGGCTCCCGCCCAACCTGCGGGCGCTTGTAAAAAAGTCATATCGAGTGGATTTTAGTATAATGACGGGACACATCCGGTCAATACAATCTACAATAATACGACAAAAGCGTAATAATTACGCCAACTTAATAAAATCTCGATTACCCGCAGCCACCTATTCAGCGATGAAACTGATGGGCAGCGTACACATCACCCGCACTGGCCGGCCCTGGTGCTGCGCCGGCCCAGGCTGGCATGAGCCACACCACGCGCAGGGCTTCGTCGTCGAGCCCGTAACCCAGGCCGCGCGACACGTGTACGTCCTGCACCTTGCCCGTGGTGCCCAGCACGAAGGTGACGAAAACCTTGCCCGAGAGCTTGCGTTGCAGCGCCTGCGGCGGGTAGCGCAACGCCCGGCGAATGTAGGCCGCCAGCGCCGCCTCGCCGCCCACAAAACGAGGCCGCACGTCGGTGAAGGCATACACGGAATCGGGGTTCGGCGCGGCGGCCGATACCGGCAGCCGGGCCACGGTTCCGGTTGGCGCAAGGGGCTGGGGGCCGCTTTGGGGCGGCCGGGCGGTGGCCAGCCCAGCCGTGGCAATCGATAAAGCAAGTACCCCAAACAGACGCAGTGGTTTCATAAAGTAGCGTTGGCAAAAGCGCAGGGGCTAACCAACTTGCAAAGATACCACCGGACGCAGGGGCTTAATGTGTTGGGAAAGTTATATTTTTAGGCCCGTGATTTCGTTTGCACGGCCGGTTGGCAGTGGGCGGAGACTGCGATTTTTTGATTCTTCTCGAATTGATGCGTCAAAACTGAGGGACTGAGGAAGGGTGCCAAGCTTTCTGCTGCTTTCTTTCCGGGTTCTTTCTTTCCGGGCAGCGCCGCCCGAACTTTGCGGGTGATGAAAGTAAAAGAAAAGAACAAGCTGGGTCAGTATTTTACCCCGGCTTACATAGCCGATTTTATGGTGGCCCTGGCCACGGTGGGGCCAGAGGCCGACGTGCTAGAGCCCTCGTGCGGCGAAGGCGTTTTTCTGGACGCGCTGCACCGGCAGGGCTACGAACGCGTGACTGGCATCGAGATTGACCCCGACCTGCCCGCGTTGCGGCACGCGGCGCAGGTGCGGGTGGGCAGCTTTGTGAGCTACGCCCCCGGCCACGGCTACGACCTCATCATTGGCAACCCGCCCTACATTCGCTGGAAAAATCTGGAAGCTGAGTTGAAGGATGAACTGGCCGGCTCGGCCCTCTGGAACCGCTACTGCAACCGCCTCTGCGACTATTCGAGCGTGTTCATCCTCAAAGCCGTGGAGTTGTTGTGCGCGGGGGGCGAGCTGATTTTCATCACCCCCGAGTACTGGCTCAACACCACCCACGCCGCCACCACGCGGGCCTACCTGCTGGCCCACGGCGTGTTGGAGGCCGTGTATTTGTTCGGCGAGGCCCCGTTTTTCGCCGGCGCCTCGGTGTCGACGGTGGTGTTTAAGTACGTGAAGCGGCGCGGCTCCCAACCCCTGGCCGTGGTGCGTTGCGCCGAGCAGCGGCGCTGGACCCCGGCCCTGCTCGCAGCCCTGCGGCGGGCCGAGCCACTACCGGGCGTCAGCTACTTCGAGTTGCCCCAGTTCAAGGGTGGGGAAAGCTGGGTGCTGCAACCCGCCGCCGAAGCGGCGGCCTTCCGGCACTACGAGCGGCAATGTGCGCCCCCGGCCAGCAAAAGCGGTGCCCAAACCAGCCTCTTTGCCTCCCGCACGGCCTACACTTGCGTGGGCGACCTGTGCCACGTAGCCAACGGCATGGTCAGCGGCCTTGACGCCGCCTTTCAACTCCCCAATGACCTGGCTTTGAACGACCTCGAAGCGAAATTTATCATCACCGTAGCCAAAGCCAAACACCTGGCTCCTTTTGCGCCCACGGGCGCGGTGCGCTACCTGCTGCTACCCACCGGGGCCGTGGCTTCGGAGCAGGAGTTGGCCGCTCACTATCCGGCTTTTTTTGCCCATTTGGCCCCGTATAGGACGCAACTGGCGGCCCGCTACGCTTACCCCACCCCGGCGGCATATTGGGAATGGTCGTTTCTGCGCAACCACGCCCTGCTGGCCCGCCCCGAACCCCGCCTGCTGGTGCCCTGCAAGGAACGCGTGACGAACAAAGACTACTTCCGCTTCGCCTACGCCGAAGCGGGCATTTTTGCTACCCAAGACGTAACGGCGCTGGTGCTCAAGCCCGGCGTGCGCGAATCGTTGCCCTACGTGCTGGCTATGCTCAACCATCCGCGCGTGTTTGCTTGGCTATCAGCCAACGGCGTGGTGAAAGGCGGCATCGTCGAGTTCTCCGAGAAGCCAATTAACAGCATTCCGTTGCGCCGCATCGATTGGCAGGTGGCGCGGGAAGTGGCGCTGCACGCGGCCATTACGCAAACGTGCGCGGCCGTGATTGCCGACGGAACGGGCCGGGCCGATTTGCTGGCTGAGCTGCACCGGATGACGGAGAATTTGCTAGGCTAAGTATTTGAGAAAGGGAGCAATATGCTTTGCTTCGGCCTTGCCCAGCCAAATGCGGGCCGAGGCTACGTAGTGCCGCAGGTAGTCGGTGGCCCAGGCAGCTACTCCTGCGCTGTACGATTGGTCGAGCGCGGCCACATCCACTTGCACTTGATAACCAGCCGTCCAGTTGATGTAGAGACGGGCGGGTGGCGTACGAAACAGGTGCTTGAAGTAGGCCCGCCCGCATACCAACTCGGTGCCCTGCGCTTCCCAATCAATGCCGACATAGGTAATAACAAGGTTGTCGTACTCCTCATTGTCAAGCATGATGGCGCACATCTGGGCCAGCTTGTAGCCCGAAATGATGTTGGGTGGCTGCGCCTTTTTGTGCATGGCCCGCGTTTTTACGTCGATGATTTCATACGACTGGTCGTCGGTTAGCAGCACGTCGGCCGTGTCGTCCTGCTTTTCCTCGAACGGAACTGTTTCGGCCCAGCTTCGGGTGCTCTCTTTGCCCCGGCTCAGCAAGAACAACACGGCCCGCGCATCCAGCAACGCGTGGCGTTGGGCATAGGTAACGGCCCCGCTGTTTCTGGAATACAACGCGTTGAGGAACTCGAACTGCCGGAAAGTTTGCCCCGGATGTTTCTCTTTGAGCGCCTCGTATACATGACGGTCGAACGGCTCGCCGGCCGCGTGGCCCGAGATGGTGCCCGTTGTGTTGGGCCGGGGCACCCGCGCGCCCACCAAACCGGCCACCAGGGCTACGTAATCGATGTTCATCATGGCCCAAAGCTACGGCTGCTGGCAATTACCCGCCCCCATCCATCGCCCGCGCCCGACCTTTGCCCGGCTCATTCTTCATTCTTCATTTCTGACCAGATGCGCCTCGGCCATTACAACGACCTCGAAGTAGCCCGCGAAACCAGCATCGGCCTCTACCTGACCTCCGACGATGGCGATTTGCTGCTGCCCGAAAAGTACGTGCCCGTGGGCACCCGCGTCGGCGACGTGCTCCGGGTGTTCGTCTACCGCGACTCGGAAGACCGGCTGATTGCCACCACCTTGCAGCCCTTCGCCACGGCCGACAGCTTCGCTGCCCTCACTGTGCGCGACCACGGCCCCAACGGCGCGTACCTGGAT
Organism: Hymenobacter sp.; assembly: GCA_025362615.1. GTDB lineage: Bacteria > Bacteroidota > Bacteroidia > Cytophagales > Hymenobacteraceae > Hymenobacter. Next base: position 10,790 of record JANYFQ010000536.1, read on the forward strand.
TGGAACCTCGAAAAAGAGCTGCTGCTGCCCTACGCCAACCAACGCCGCGACCTGCGCCTGGGCGAGCGCGTGTTCGTGTACGTGTACCTGGACGAGGAAAGCGACCGACTGGTGGCCTCCACCAAGTGGAAGCAGTTTTTGAGCGACGAGCCCTTCGTGGGCGAGCCCGGCGACACGGTGCGCCTGCTGGTGGCCGACGAAACGGAGCTGGGCTACCCCGTCATCGTGAACGGCGCGCACCAGGGCTTGCTGTTTCATAATGAAGTGTTTCGGCCGCTGCGGCTGGGCGAGGAGCTACCCGGTTTTCTGCGTCAAATCCGGGCCGACGGCAAGCTCGACGTGCGCCTGCAACCCGAAGGCTACGCCGCCGTGGACGGGGCCACCGCCGCCGTGCTCGCGGCCCTGCGGGCCGCCCCCGCCGGCCGCCTGCCCCTGGGCGACAAAAGCCTGGCCGAAGACGTGTACCGCCGCGTGGGCCTGAGCAAAAAAGTCTTCAAAAAGGTGCTGGGGGCACTCTACCGGCAAGGGTTGGTGACGCTGGGGCCGGAAGAAACGGTGCTGAAGTAGCAGCAATGGTCGGGCGAATCGCCCGGAGGGCTTCGTCCGGCCGCTTTTCGCTGCACGGCTCGCGTGAGCGTGTCGTGCGGGGGCAGCATACGCCCCACTGGTCGGACGAAGCCTTTCGGGCGATTCGCCCGACCAGTGCCCTGGGGCAGCTTGCGTTGCCGCCGTAACTTTACCAGCAGACTTTCGCTTCCGTACCCATGCAAATTTTCAGTCAGGTGTCGTTTCAGGACCTGGAACAGGTGTACCAGGTAGAAGTGAAGGCGCAGGAGTTTTTGCCGGAGTTGGCGGCGCTGGCCGCCCCGGAGTGGCTGGTAGCCTACTTGGCCGTTAATGCGAAATCGGCGGCCCAAACGCGGTCGGAAAAGGCCATTTCGGAAGACCTGATTGCGCCCGTGCTGCGGGCCGTGCAAGTGGGGCACGCCAGCGAGGTGGGCCTGTTTTCGGGCGAACCGCTGACGGACGGGGAACTGACGGGCGTATGCGATTTCATCCTTACCGGTTCGCCCGACGCTTATTTGCTGAAGGCACCGCTGCTGGTGGTGGTCGAGGCCAAGAAGCAGGAACTGAGCGGCGGCATCGCGCAGTGCGTGGCCGAAATGGTGGCCGCCCGGCACCTCAACGAGCGGGCCGGGCTGCCCTTCGGGGCCATGTACGGCTGCGTGACGACGGGCAACCAGTGGCAGTTTCTGCGCCTGCGCGGCCCACTGGCCCAAGCCGACCCCCGGGTGTTTTACCTCTCGGAGCTGGGGCTGGTGCTGGGGGCTTTTGGGTGGATTATCGGGCAGTTTCGGCGGTAGCGGGTTTGGGCCAGCGCGGGTGCTGGGCCACCCTTTTGCCCGCCCCGCCCGTACTTCGCCCCATGAAAACTGCTTTACTTGCCGGGGCTACCGGCCTCATCGGCTCGCAGCTGCTGCCGCTTTTGCTGGCTTCGGAACGCTACGGCAAGGTGGTGGTGGTGGGGCGGCGGGCGGTGGCCGTGCAGCATCCTAAGCTGGTGCAGGTCATCACAGAGCTCGACCGGCTGGCCGACGTGCGCCTGCAACTCATTGCCGACGACGTGTTTTGCTGCCTGGGCACCACCATCAAGCAGGCCGGCTCGAAGGAGGCTTTTTACGCCGTCGATTACCTGGCCGTGGTGACGCTGGCGGCCCTCACGGCGGGCAATTTTGCCGGGCAGCTGCTGGTGGTGAGCAGCCTGGGGACCGACGAAAAAAGCCGGGTGTTTTACAGCCGCACGAAGGGCGAGATGGAGGCCGCCGTGCGGGAGCTGCCGTTTCGGGCGGTGCATTTGTTTCGGCCCTCGCTGCTGCTGGGGGCGCGGGCGCAGCCGCGCCTGGGCGAGCGGGTGGGGGCGGTGCTGCTGGGCCTGGCCCGGCCGCTGCTGGTGGGCGGGCTGCGGAAGTACCGGCCGGTGGCGGGCAGCGCCGTGGCCGCGGCCATGCTGCGGGCGGCGGAGGACGACGGCGGCGGGGTGCAGGTGCATGAGGGCCTTTTCCAATGAGTAAATGAGTGGATGAGCGACTGAGTGAATTGATAGTGCGCTGACGCAAGGTGGCGCACTGCCCACTGTCAATTCACTCATCTACTCATTCGCTCATTCACTCATTCACTCATTCACTCATTCACTCACTCACTCACTCACTCACTCATTGGAAAGGGCATCCGTGCTGGCACGGAGGAAGCGGGGTTAAAAAATTACGGGATGGCGCGGATTGCGGGCAGGCACTGAGGGCCATGACCTTTACACCAGCAAAACCAGCGGCCTGATGGCCGTGCTGACCAACCCCGCCAATCAACCCTTTTAACCCTCAAAAAACCCCTCTCCTAACTCATGAAGAAGCTTTTCACCTCCGCCCTTTTGCTCGTGGCCCTGCTGTCGGCCTCGCCCCTGTTTGCCGCCGTGCTGCGCGTGAACAACACCCCCGGCGTGAACGCGCCCTACACCACCTTCGCCGCCGCCCACACCGCCGCCGCCGCTGGCGACGTGATTCAACTGGAGCCCAGCAACACCAGCTACGGGGCCCTGACCGTGACCAAGAACGTGACCATCATGGGGGCGGGCTACCTGCTGGGCACCGGCCAGAACACCGGCTTGCAATACACGGCCCTGGAAGCCAGCTGCGACGCGGTGAACTTCAACACCGGCAGCGCGGGTGCCCGCATCACGGGGATGCGCATTCTGGGGGCCGTCACGGTCAGCGTCAGCACCATCACGGTGGAGCGCAACATCCTGTTCACCCAGGATTACAGCGCCAACTACGACATTACGCTGACGGGCGGGGCCGGCATCAGCAACGTGTTCATCCGCGGCAATTTTATGAACGGGCTAAGCGCCAGCGGCACGGTGAACAACCTCAATATCGCCAATAACATTGTGTACGGCACCTTTGACTTCTCGCTGCCCGCCACGGCCAACGGCCTGCTCACGCACAACGTGTTTTACACCACCAGCGCGGGGGCCTACAACAACATCGTCATTTACAATATGCTGGTCACCAACAATATCGTGGCCGTGACGCCTAACTACAATTACGGCCCCAACGCCGTGGCCTTCCCCAACCCGGTGACGAACAACAACACCTACACCAACAACATCGGCTCGGGCACCCAATTCCCCAACAACGGCCTGACCAACGTGAACAACCAGCAGAACGTGGACTACAACACCGTGCTGAGCCTGACCGGCTCCGACGATGGCAAGTACGCCTTGCTGCCCGCGCCCTCGCCGGGCCGGGGCAGCGGCACGGCCGGGGTGGACATGGGCATTTTCGGCGGCAGCCAGCCCTACATCCTGGGCGGCATTCCCAATGCCCCGACCATCTACAACCTGAACTCGGCGGTGAGCGGCACCAACCTGAACGTGACGCTCGGCACCAAGTCGAACAACTAGGCACGGCTTTCATCCTTAACGAAAGCACGTCATGAAACGACTTACCATTTGGCTGCTGGCCTGGCTCGGGCTGGCCGCCGGCGGGGCGCAGGCCCAGGCCACCCTCGACCGGGTGGAGTACTTTATTGACTCCGACCCTGGGCAGGGGTTGGCTACCTCGGTGCCCCTGGGCACGGTGGCCAGCAACATTCCCAACCTGAGCTTTGTGGCTCCGCTGGGCGGCTACGCCCGCGGCTTGCACCGCCTGGGGGTGCGCTCGCGCAACCTGAGCCAGAAATGGAGCAGCACGGCTTACCGGCAGTTTTTTTACGAAAACGCGGTGCTGGCCGGCAACATCGACCGGGTGGAGTATTTCCTGGACACCGACCCCGGCGTGGGCAGCGCCACGGCCGTGACCATCACGCCGGGGGCTGATTTGCCCAGTGTGGCATTTGCCGTGAATTTGAGCAGCGTGGGGCAGGGCTTCCACCGCTTGTATGTGCGCAGCCACGATGCCGGCACTGGCCGCTGGAGCCTGAGCGGCTTGCAGCAATTTTATTACCAGCCGCCCACGGTGCTGGCGGCCGGCAACATCGACCGGGTGGAGTATTTTCTGGACACCGACCCCGGCGTGGGCAGTGCCACAGCTGCCAGCATCACGCCGGGGGCCAATTTGCCCAGCGTAACGTTTGCGGCCGATTTGAGCGGTGTGAACCAGGGCTTTCACCGGCTGTACGTGCGGAGCCGCGACGCGGGGTCGGGCCGCTGGAGCCTGACCGCCCTGAATCAGTTTTATTACCAGCCCCCGACGGTGCTGGCGGCGGGCAACATTGACCGGATGGAGTATTTTCTGGACACTGACCCTGGTGTAGGCAGCGCCACGGCGGTGGCCATTACGCCGGGGGCGAACCTGGCCAGTGTGGCTTTTGCGGTGAATATGAGCAGCATCAACGCCGGGGTTCACCAGTTGTATGTGCGGAGCCACGACGCGGGCTCGGACCGCTGGAGCCTGACGGCGAACCGCTACTTCTTTGCTGAGATTGTCCCGGCTTTGGCCAACGTGACCCAGGTGGAGTATTTCTACGATGCCGACCCCGGCATCGGGCTGGGCACCGCTGCGCCGGTAGCGACGCCGGCGACCAACCTAAGCGGCTTTGCCTTTGTGGGCGACATCACGGCGTTGAGCGCTGGCACCCACCGCCTGTACGTGCGGAGCCGGGATGCCAACGGCAAGTGGAGCCTGACGGGCTACCGCGACTTTGTGCGGCCTTCGGGCACGCCGCCGAGTGTCAGCAGCTTCACGCCCACGGTGGGCGCGGGCGGCACGGTGGTTACCATCACGGGCACTAACTTTCTGGGCGCTACTGCTGTGACGTTTAACGGCGTGGCGGGCACGGGCCTGACGGTGAACTCGGCCACCCAGATTACCATCACGGCTCCGGCCAGTGGCAGCACGGGCCTGGTGTGCGTGACGGCCCCGGCCGGCACGGGCTGCTCGAATGCGGCCCAGAAATTTACCTACCTGCCGGTGGTGACGGGCATCACGCCCACGGTGCTATGCGCCGGGGCGGCGGTGAGTGTGACGTTCACGGCCACGGGCTACGCGGTGGGCAACACGTTCACGGCGCAGCTTTCTAATAGCAGCGGAACCTTCACCAGTGGCGTAACGAACCTGGGCACCCGCAGCGGGGCCACGGGCGGCACCATCAGCGGCACGGTGCCGACGGGGGCCACGGGGGCTACCGCTTACCGGGTGCGCATTGTGGCGGATAATCCGGCGGCGACGGGCAGCAACAACGGCACCAACATCGTGCTCGAAAACCTGACCAACGTGGCCGCCATCAGCAACTCGCCGGTGCAAACCGGGAGCAGCATCCAGCTGAACACCACCGGCTACCCCAGCGGGGCCACCTTCGCCTGGACCGGCCCCGGCACGTTCAGCAGCGCCACGGCGGCCAACCCGACCATCGCCAACGCCACCACGGCCAACACCGGCACCTACCAGGTGGTGGTGACCGGGGCCAACGGCTGCCAAAAAACCAGCACCGTGGCCGTGACTGTGAACGCCCCGGTAGTGCTCACGACCGGCCCGATAACGCCCGCCACCTACTGCGCGGGCGACAACATCAGCGTGCCCTACACCGCCTCGGGTGGCACGGTGAGCGCCGGCAATGCCTTCACGGCCCAGCTGTCGAGCGCCAGCGGCTCGTTTGCCAGCCCGGTGAACATCGGGACCGTGAGCGGCACGGGCAGCGGCACGATTGCGGCCGTGCTGCCCACCGGCGCGGCCACCGGCACCGGCTACCGGGTGCGGGTGGTGGGCAACAGCCCCCCCGCCACCGGCACCGACAACGGCACCAACCTGACCATCACCAACCTGAGCGCCGCGCTGGCGACCAGCAACTCGCCGGTGACGGTGGGCGGCACGGTGCAGCTCGACGTGACCGGCTACCCCGCCGGGGCGACCTTCGCCTGGACCGGCCCCAACGCCTTCAGCAGCACTATCCGCAACCCCACCATCCCGAACGCGGCCCTCGCCAGCACCGGCACCTATCAGGTGGTGGTGAGCAGCAACGGCTGCCAGGCGACGCGCACCGTGGACGTGTCGGTGAGTTGCAATTCGGCCAGTGTGGCCGATGGCTTGCCGACGGGCAATTACACCCAGCAGAATTTTAGCGCGGGCGGTTCAAACCTGGCTTTCAACGGCGGGCAAGCCACTTCGGCGCCGGCCGTGGCCACGGCCACGGTGCTGTTTGGCAGCCCGCAGGTGGTGTCGGGCTTTGGCTCGATAAACCTGTACAGCAACAACCGGGCGAGCCAGCTCACCTATTATCTGACCTTCGACGGCACCACGTTTCAAAACGTGGGCACTGGCTACAACGGCCCCATTAGCACCTACACTACCTTCGATTTTACGGGGGGCAACCGGGTGGCGCTGGGCTTCAAAATAGTTGTGGAAGACCTTGACCACTCGCACTCCAACGGGGTTTACCTGAAAGATGCCCGGGTGTTTGGCAATGTTTGTGCGCCTTACATCTCGTCGTTTGCGCCGGCCACCGGCCCGGCCGGCACCAGCGTGGTGCTGACGGGCGGCAATTTCACCGGGGCCACCGGCGTGACATTCAACGGCGTGGCCGCTCCCGGCTTCGTGGTGAACAACGACGGGCAGATAACCGTGGCGGCTCCCGCCACCGGCTCGACCGGCCTGATTGCCGTGACCAACAGCAGCGGCCTCGGCACGTCGGCCACCAATTTCACCTACCAGCTTGGGGTGGCCACCGGCACGGTTTCGCCGGCTACTTACTGCGCGGGCGGTGCCGTGACGGTGCCCTTCACGGTGTCGGGCGGCAGCTACAGCGCCGGCAACACCTTCACGGCCCAGTTGTCGAATGCCAGCGGCTCGTTTGCGGCACCCACGGCCATCGGCAGCGTGAGCCGCACCACCAGCGGCAGCATCAGCGCCACCGTGCCAACGGCAACCACCACCGGCAGCGGCTACCGCATCCGGGTGGTGGCCTCTAACCCGGCCACGACGGGCACCGACAACGGCAGCAACCTGACCATCACCAATCTGAGCGCCACGGCGGCAACCAGCAACTCGCCGCTGACGGTGGGCGGCACCATTCAGCTCGACGTGAGCAACGCCCCAACCGGCGCGACTTTCACCTGGACCGGCCCCGGCACGTTCTCCAACGCTTCGGCCCAGAACCCGACCGTGAGCAACGCCCAGACCACCAACTCCGGCACCTACCAGGTGGTGGTGACCAGCAATGGCTGCCAGGTGACGCGCACGGTGAGCGTGACGGTGAACAACGCACCCGGCCTCACCATGAGCACCTTCAATGGGGCCTTGTGCGGCGGGCAAAGCTTCAGCATTGGCTTCGCGGCCACGGGCAGCGCCTTCCAGGGCGGCAACACCGCGACGGCGCAGCTCTCGGACGCCAGCGGCTCGTTTGCGTCGGCGGCAAGCATTGGCTCGGTGAGCAACGTGGTGAACACCGGCAGCTACAGCGTGAGCGTGACCATTCCGGCCAACACGCCGACCGGCACGGGCTACCGCGTGCGGCTGGTGGCCTCCTCTCCTGCCGCGACCAGCAACGACAACGGTGCCAACCTGAGCATCACGACCCTGCCCGCTGCGGTGGTGGCATCGAACAACTCGCCGGTGGCCTACAACGGCACCGTGACCCTGACGGCCCAGGCCGTGAGCGGGGCCAGCTACGTGTGGACCGTGCCCGGCATAGGCACGGTGAGCACCGGCACCTCGCCGACGCTGAACGTGGCCAACGCCACCCCGGCCAACAGCGGCACTTACACGCTGTATGTGAGCTATGGAGGCAACTGCCCGAACTCGACTACAACCAGCGTGACGGTGAACTCCGCGACGGTGCCCATCCTCAACGTGAGCCAGTTTGGCGGCACGGTGTGCCCCGGCGGGTTTCTTAGCGTCGGCTACGCGGTGACGGGCACCGGGTTTGCGGCGGGCAACGTGCTGACGGCGCAACTCTCGGACGCGGCCGGCTCGTTTGCCACGCCCACCAACGTGGGCACGGACAACTTCCGCGGGCCGGGCAGCGGTACCATCACGGCCGTCTTTCCGACCGCTACGCCGGCCGGTACGGGCTACCGCATCCGGGTGGTGGGCAGCAGCCCGGCCGTGGTCAGCCAGACCGACAACGGCAGCGACCTGACCGTTTCGCCGGCCCTGGTGGCATCGGCTACGAGCAACTCGCCGGTGGCGGTTGGGGGCACAATTACGCTCGTGGCCCAACCCACGGGCCAGACCGGCATGGGCAGCTACTATTGGTACGCCCAGTACAACGGCGGCGGGGCTACGGCTTTCGTGGGCGTTGGGCAGACCCTGAACATTGCCAACGCCCAGCCCAGCCAAAGCGGCAAGTACTTCGTGTACGTGAGCAACAGCAACTGCACCGACTCGGCTTCGGTGCGGGTGTTGGTGCAGTCGGCGGCCACGGCCAGCCTGAGCACGGGCAGCTTCGGCGGCTCGTTCTGCCCCGGCTCGGTGTTCAATGTGCCGTTCACGGTATCTGGCAGCTTCAACGGCGGCAACGTCTTCACGGCCCAGCTTTCCAATGCCAGCGGCTCGTTTGCATCGCCAACCAACATCGGCAGCGCGAGCGGCACGGGCAGCGGCAACGTCAGCGTGACCATTCCGCTGGGCACGGCCAACGGCTCGGCCTACCGCATCCGGGTGGTGGCTTCGGCCCCGGCCACGACGGGCAGCGACAACGGCCAGAACCTAACCATCGGCACCCTGACCTTCACCTGGAC
>JANYFQ010000548.1 GCA_025362615.1 Hymenobacter sp.
ATTTGCACCACCAGCGCCGAAAGGCCCGAGCCGCCGAGCGGCATTCGTTGCGATTTAAAACCCAACGCCTTAAAAATCAGTGTGTCGGTTGTCAGCGTCTCAATGGCAAAATCGCCCTGGGCCGATGCTGCCACCCCGCGCCGTGTGCGTTGCACCTGCACCGTAGCGCCCGGCACCGGTGCCCGCGTAGCCGCCGCCGACACGCTGCCACTCACCCGGATGGTTTGGGCGTAGGCCGGCCCGGCCGCCCGCAGCAGGGCCGCCAGTACCATTCCCAACCAAACAAAGCGAAGCACGGACATATTAAGGGGAAGAGGGCGACCGGTTGCGGGTCGAACCGGTAAGGGCGCGTAATCAAACCAGCCAACGGGGCCGCGAAGTACGTCTTCGCAGACGCAAAAAAAACCCGCACCGTTGCCAGCGCGGGGTTTTTATCTAATCGATAAATTGTGTTGTTGTTGAATTATTGGCTGTTCTGGCGTTTTCTTTCCAGTGGGTGCAATGTCTTTTCAGCCCGAAAACCCAACCATCTAACAACAAAGCAGTTTGGTAATTAAACCACCTATTTGATTTTCGTTTTCTCTTCGCCCACGGGCTTGAGTTTTACGGTGCCGTCGTCGCCATCCACCTTGGTCTTGTTGCCTTCGGCATCCTTCACTTTGATGTCGCCGTTGGCCGAAACTTTCATTTTGCTGCCGTCGGCCATTTTCGTTTTGCCTTCTTCGGCCGAAGTCATGTCGCTGGCCGAAGCATTGGTTGCGCCCGTGGCCCCGCCGGCATCAGCGCTCATGGCGTTGCCGTTGGCGGCGCTGTTGTCGTCCATGTAGTTACGCTCGTCGTAGGTCGAGCGGCTGCTCTCGTACGCCTGGTACTGCGTGGGGTCGGTGTAGATGGTTTTGAACTCGGTATCGGTGGCCATGTTGGCCTCGCGCATGGCGGCGGCCATGCCGGTGGTGTCGGTTTTGTACTGCGTCCGGGCTTCGCCGTAGCGCTTGGCGCGGTTGTAGTACGCCGTGCGGATTTTTTCCTGCATCGCGGCGTCCGTCACCTTCATGTCGGCGATGTACTTGTCGGCCACCCGCATCGAGCGCTGCTTGTACATCTCGTCGTTATCCATCACCACGGCGGTGTTGGGGTCGCCGGCCATTACTGTCTGGGTGGTTTCGGTGGTTTCGGTTTTCTTCTCGCCGCACGAAGCGAGCGACAAAGCTGCGGCGCCGGCCAGCAGGAACAGGGTATTTTTCATGGGATGAAAAAAAGAGGGAGTGAGCTGCTACGTAGCAGTTGCGGCGGCTTTACGGAAAGGCCGGGGTTGAGGTTATTGGGAGTGAATTTGTTGGTGAATTGTTAAATTTATTAATTGTTAAATTATTAAATTATTGACTGGCGAATGCTTTTGTTGGTGAGTGCGTCTGTCCCGTAGTGGGCGCAGTACCGTTCAGGGTCCGCATGAGCAACAATTAAGCAACTTAACAATTAAGCAATTTAACAATCACCCCCGCCGCAGCTCGAACACCGTTATTTCGGGCAGGAAACCCACCCGCCCCGGATAGCCCAGATAGCCCAAACCCGTGTTCACGTAGAGCCGTTGGCGGCCCTGCTCGTAGAGCCCGGCCCACTGCTTGTACACGTACTGCACGGGGCTCCACTTGAAAAATGGCAGGTTGAGGCCAAACTGCATTCCGTGGGTGTGGCCGCTGAGGGTCAGGTCGATGTCGGGGTAGTTGAGGACTTGCCCTTCCCAGTGCGAAGGGTCGTGCGAGAGCAGGATTTTGAAGGGCGCGTCGCCGCTCGCGGCGTGGGCCTGGGGCAGGTTGCCGTGCTTGGGAAAGTTGAGGTGCGTACTCCAGTTTTGTACGCCCAGCACGGCAATCTTGTCGGGGCCGCGCTCGATGAGGTGGGCCGTGTCGTTGAGCAGCGTCCAGCCGATTTTGGCGTGGTTTTGCATCAGTCGCTCCAGGTTGGCGCGTTTGGCGGCGGGGCTGGGCCAGGGCACGTAGTCGCCGTAGTCGTGGTTGCCGAGGCTCGAAAAGATGGGCAGTTTGGATTTGATTTCGGCCAGGGCCGGAATGTGCGGTTCCACTTCGGTGGCGACGTTGTTCACCAAATCGCCGGTCATCAGGATAAGGTCGGCGTTTTGGGCGTTTATCAGCGCCACGGCCCGGCGCAACGGCTCAGTACTGGCGAAGCTGCCAGTGTGCAAGTCCGAGATTTGCAGCACTTTGAAGCCGTCGAAGGCCGGCGGCAGGTTGGGGAATTTGAGCGTCAGGCGCTTCACGCGGTAGTCGGTCGCGCCGCGCAGCATTCCCCAAACCAACGCCCCAAACGGCACCGCCGCCAGCCCCAGGGCCAGCCGCGCCACAAACACCGAGCGCGGAATGGCGGTGCTCGCCGTGCCGCCGCCATCAGTCGGGGCCGGGGCCGTGAGGCGGGCGGCCAGCCAGCGGCCGGCGCGGGTCAGGTCTTCGAGTAGTAGCGGCAGCAGGAGCACCAGTTTGGCCGCCAGCAACAAAAGCGGCAAGCTGAGTAGGTAAGTTTTGAGCACCGACGGACTGCTGTTGCGCGTCGTGCCCGCCCAGATGGCCGCTGCCCAGGTGCCCACCGTCAGCAGCCAGTACCCCCAGGCCAACGCCCGGCGCGGCCCCGGTGCGTAGTGCTGCGAAACGGTGCGAATAGCTTGAAAACCATACCATTCAGCTAAAAAAACCAGCACTAATACCAGCCAAAGTGTTGCGGGATTACGCATAAGAAAAATTACGGGGAGGGAAGCCGTAAGACGGGTTTCGGGAGTGAATGTTTTAGGGCACCGTTCAACGCGAGACCAAGCTGTGCTTGGTCTCGCGTAGGCTGCCCCACAACGGCACCGTTCAACGCGAGAACAATCACACCTT
>JANYFQ010000558.1 GCA_025362615.1 Hymenobacter sp.
CGTGGCCCCGGCCGCCCAGCAGTTGGCCGAAGTAGTGGTGCGCCCCAACCCCAACCGGTCCGCCGATTTCGAACGGTTCAAGGAATTGTTTCTGGGCACCTCGACGCTGGCCCGCCAGTGCCGCCTCCGCAACCCCGACGATGTGCTGGTGGACTACGACCCCGCGCTGAACACGCTGACGGCCAGCGTTACGCGCCCTTTGGAAATCGACAACCCCGCCCTGGGCTACCGCCTCACGGTGTACCAGCTTCGGTTTTTGGTGGCGTTTGCCGACGGGGGCGCGGCCATTACTTCGCTGAGTCAGGTTGTGTTTCGGGAGCTGCCGGGCGGGGCGGGGCAGCAGCGGCGCTGGGCACACAACCGCCTGCGGGCCTACCGGGGCTCGCTGCCGCACTTTTTGCGGGCCGTGTACGCCGACCGGCTGCGCGAAGAGGGCTTCGAGGCCCGCCGGTTGCGCCGGGTCATCAACCAGCGGCGGGCGGCCGTGGCGGCCCGGCTGCAGCAGGAAACCGAGCTGGGCATCGGCGGCATCGTGCCCGATTCGGTCCGTAAAATCCTCGACCAGCCGCCCGTGATGGCTTACCTCTACCGGCCCCTGCTGCCGCCCGACAGCCTGCGCCGCCGCAGCGCCGAGGGCCGGGTCTGGCTGCGCTTCCGCGACCTGCTGGCCGTGACCTACCGCCCGGAAAAGCCCGACCCCAACTACCGCGAGCCAGGCCCCAACCTTACCACCTTTCGGCCCGAAGCCGAAGAATCGGTGCTACAGTTGCGGGTGCCGGAGGCCGAAATTCAGCCCTTCGGCACCCTCGTGCCCACCCTCGGCACCGTGAGCGAAGGCTACTGGGGCTTCGAGAAAATAGGCGAGCTGCTGCCGTTGGACTACGAGCCGCCAGCACCTCGGCTGAAATGAGGGTTTTGGCGCGGGCCTCCAGGCCCGTGCCGCCTACTGGCGGGCCTCTGGCCCGCAATCGTTGAACGACTCGCGTTGCACAACCCGCGAGGAACGGCCCGACGAGTTCGGCCTGGGGTGCGGCCCAGAGGCCCGCCAGTAATTGGCACGGGCCAGGAGGCCCGCGCCAACCGCGCAACATCACCCCCAACCCTGCCCCGCACGAATACCCGCGCCGCTGCCGCGCCCTGACGTAATTTTCGGCCCCATTCCCACCCTCCATGATAAACAAAACCGTTCCATCCGTCGCCGCCGCCCTCGACGGGCTGGCCGATGGCATGACCTTGATGCTGGGCGGCTTCGGCCTGTGCGGCATCCCCGAAAACGCCATCAGCGAAATCCTGCGCCTCGGCACCCGTCGCCTCACCTGCATCAGCAACAACGCCGGGGTCGATGACTTTGGTATTGGTAAATTGTTGCAGACCAAGCAGGTGCGGAAGATGATTTCGAGCTACGTGGGCGAAAACGCCGAGTTCGAGCGCCAGTTGCTGAGCGGCGAGCTGGAAGTTGAACTCATTCCGCAGGGTACGCTGGCCGAGCGTTGCCGGGCCGGCGGGGCCGGCATTCCGGCGTTTTTTACGCCCGCCGGCTACGGCACCGAGGTGGGCGAAGGCAAGGAAGCCCGCGCGTTCAACGGCAAAATGTACTTGCTCGAAACCGGCCTCACCGCCGATTTTGCCTTCGTCAAAGCCTGGCGCGGCGACACGGCCGGCAACCTCATTTACCGAGGTACGGCCCGCAACTTCAACCCCATGATGGCCACGGCGGGCCGCATCACGGTGGCGGAGGTGGAGGAGCTTGTCCCCGCCGGCACACTGGACCCCAACCAGATACACACGCCGGGCATTTACGTGCAGCGGATATTTGAGGGGAAAGACTACGAAAAGCGCATTGAACAGCGAACGATTAGGGACTTAGGGGCTTAGTTTTTAGGAGCTTAGAAAGAATGTTTTCATTTTAGTTTTACAAACTACTGAAAATTTGTGTTCGACTACAAAAAGCTACAGATTTGGCAACGAAGTCATCAGCTTACGCTTGATGTTTATCGTTTTACGAAGGGGTTTCCACGCGAGGAATTGTTCGGGCTGACAAGCCAAATGCGGCGGTCTTCCTCGTCGGTGCCGACCAATATTGCGGAAGGATGTGGCCGTAATTCCGATGCCGAACTTGCCCGATTTTTGGTCATTGCTTCGGGTTCGGCAAGTGAGCTTGATTACCAACTGCTGCTTGCCCGAGAACTTGGTTATCTGTCTGAACAAGAATGGCAAACAGCGACCAACGAATTGACCGAAATCCGAAAAATGCTCACACAATTTGTTCAAGCCGTAAAAAAACGCACACCGAATTCTCTCCAAAACTAAGCCTAATTCCCAAGTCCCTAATCCCCAAGTCCCTAAGTCCCTAACCACTAAGACCCTAAAGATGCTCGACAAACACGGCATTGCGAAACGAATAGCGCAAGAAGTCCAAAACAACTCCTACGTCAACCTCGGCATCGGCATTCCGACGCTCGTGGCCAACTACATCCCGGCGGGCATGAGCGTCGAGCTGCAATCCGAAAACGGGCTGCTCGGCATGGGGCCGTTCCCTACAGAAAATGAAGTCGATGCCGACCTCATCAACGCCGGCAAGCAAACCGTGACCACGCTGCCCGGCTCCTCTCTTTTCTCGTCGGCCGACTCGTTTGCCATGATACGCGGCGAGCACGTCGATTTGACCATCCTCGGGGCGATGGAAGTATCGGAGCGCGGCGACATTGCCAACTGGAAAATTCCGGGCAAGATGGTGAAGGGCATGGGCGGGGCGATGGACCTCGTGGCGTCGGCCAAAAATATCATCGTGGCCATGCAGCACGTCGCCCGCGACGGCAGCAGCAAGCTCCTCGCCGATTGTACGCTGCCCATCACCGGCCTGCGTTGCGTGAAGAAAATCGTGACCGAGCTGGCCGTGATTGACGTGACGCCCGAGGGCTTCGTGCTCCGCGAACGCGCCCCCGGCGTGAGCGTTGAGCAAATCGTGGCTGCCACGGCGGGCCGCCTGCTGGTGCCCGCTGAGGTGCCGGAGATGATTGTTTAATTGCTAAATTGTTTAATTGCTAAATTGTTGCTCATGCGACACCAGCACGACACTGCGCTCACTGCATTTTTTTCTACTGCGCCCACTGCGGAACATATCCTAGAACGGCTAACAATTCAGCAATTAAACAATTAAAAACTTATGCTTAAACCCCTACTCTTTGCTCTGCTGGCCCTAACCATTGCCCCGGCCCTGGCCCAAACCAGCCCCAGCATCACCCGCGCCGATATGCCGGTGCCCCTCGACACGCTGCGGCAAAGCACGGCCGCCATCGTGCTGCCCGCCAGCGCCCCGCCCCTGACCCGGCGCGGCCCCAACCAAACCTGGAACTACGCCGCCCTCGTGGCCACGGCCCAGAACGTGGCCCGCTTCACCGCCATCCCGGCCCAGACGTTTTACCTGCTCACGTTCGGTTCGCCGTTTAGCGGGGCCAACCGGGCCACGGTGGCCGCGCCCCAGGCCCTGCCGCTGCCCCCCGGCCTGCCCCTGCCCATCACCGACCCGTACCAGTTTTACAACACCTCGGCTGCGGAGTTTAAGTCGGTGGGCTACGGCGGCTTGCTGGCTGGCACGGCCGTGCCGGTGACGTACGCGGCCAATCAGCAGGACATTATTTACCGCCTGCCGCTGCGCTTCGGCAACGCCCAGGATTCGAGCAATTCGTTTTTCAGCATCAACGTGCCCGGCACCGGCTACCTGAGCCAGAAACGCAAGCGGGTGAACATCGTGGACGGCTGGGGGACGCTCACCACGCCCTTCGGCACGTTTCAGGCGGTGCGGGTGCTGACGCGGCTCGACGACTACGACAGCATCGCCGTAACGGGCCTCAACCAGGGGTTTGCCGTGCCCACGCGGCGCGAATACAAGTGGCTGGCCGTGGGGCAGCACGTGCCGCTGCTCACCATCACGACCACGGCCCTGGCCGGGCGCGAAACCGTCAGCAACGTGGAATACCGCGACATTTACCGGCGCATTGTGCGGCCCTCGGCCACCCGCGATGCCGTGCTGGACGCGGCCCTGGCCCTGTACCCCAACCCGTTGGCCGCCGGTGCCCCGCTGCTGCTCGACGTGCCCGCTGGCAGCGGTCCGCTTACGGTGGAAGTGGTTGATTTGCTGGGGCGCTCCGTGCTGCGGCGCTCGTTTGCGGGCGGCGGGCGGTTGGTGGTTGAAGCCGGGGCTTTCGGCGCGTTTCGGGGCGTGGCGGTGCTCACGGTGGCCTCGGCGCGGGGCGTGGCGGTGCGGCGGCTGGTGCGGGATTAGCTCCCAACACGACGGACATCGCGAAGTTCTTGCCCGCGCCGCGCCTCGGACTTGCCATGCGCTGCCCCCAAAATACGCCTTGCCGAACCACTGCCCCCTGCCTACGCTGCAACGGCCACGGAACCACTCCTGAAAGTGCGAAAAAAAAGGAGGCATCGTTTGGATTTACGATTATTTCCCTCATCTTTGTCCGCCGCTTGCCGCCAAGCGCACCCCTGAGCAATGAAACCGAGCAATAATCCACGTTTCTGTTTGCCAATGTCCACTTACTCGAAAGGTGGGCAATGGATTGCCCCACCCCCCTAAATAGATTTATATATGTTTTTGTAAAATGGCCCCTGGCCCTTTTACTTCAGGTACCGCTTGTGTTGTTGCGCCCCTTCGCGGCGGGCACACCGAGCGGCTTTTTCACGCCCTGGTGGCCCAAGTGGCGGTTTCGGGTTGCCTTTCGTCGCTGCGGCCACCGGCACCGACGGACGGCGGACGAGCCACCGCCCCGGCCCAGCCGGGGCAAGTGCCTGGTCTGCCATTTCGAAAAGGATTGAGCCTACGGCATACGCTCAGTCCTCCTTCCTGCGTTGGGTGCGCGATAGCGAGAACCAGGCAGGATGCCACATTTCCTAAAATTAGGCCGGCCGTTGCGTCGAACGCGCCCTGTGTAGCAGAAAGTTCGACCGTTAGTTCGGCCTATGGTATTCTATCTTCATCGTCATGAAATCATTTACAGCAAATTTTTTAATCGTGCTGGGCCTTTTGGTGGCCTGCACCCTGCTGCCTGCCCGCACACTTGCCGGCGGCGGCGGCGGCGGCGGCACCACATCGGTCGGCCAAATGCAAAGCTGGCTTTTCACCTCGCAACGCATCAACTTTGGCTCGGGCGGGGCAGTGGCCAGCACCCAGATTGCCGCCGGCCAACCCAACGCGACCAGCACAGCCGTAGCTGCCGCTGCCTACAACAACAGCAACCAATTGCTGTTTTACGTATCGCACGATTTCTCCCGCACCGTTTACAACGCTTCCAATGTGGCGATTGGAAGGCTCAATGGCTTGGTCAATCCTAACAAGGGGCTTGGCGAAAGCGACTGGTCGGGCACCGGCCAGGAGATTGCGATAGTGCCCGTGCCCGGCTTGTGCCAGCGGTACTACGTCATCTACGCCCTCATCAGCAATTTCACGGGCACGGTGGGCTACGCCGAAATTGACTGCTCCGGTTCGTCGCCGGTGATAACCGCCAACACCCGCGACGTGGAGCCGTCGCGGACCGACGGCTCGGGCAGTGCCTACCCTTACGCCCCCAACGCCATTGGCCTGGCAGTTTCGAAACAGCTCCCCAACGGCACCCGCTACCTCTACACGGCCGGCAACGGCCTCGTCCGCCGCAACACCCTCAACGTGGGCGGCGGTTTTAGCAATCCCACGGTTATAATTTCGGGGGCACCGATAACTGCCAGCCGCTGCGAACTGGAGCTTTCGCCCGATGGCACCCGCATCGCCGTGGGCGATGGGGGTACGGTCAGGTTGTGCTACACGAGTAATTCGCAGGCCCCTCAAGTTACTCCACCCATCAGCTTTGCCAGCGGCCCGGCCTCCCGGCTTGTGGGCCTGGAGTTTTCGGCCGACAGCAAGAAGCTCTTCATCACGGGGTATTCCAGTGCGGGAAACGCCGGCGGCATGGCTGTTTACAACCTGCCTACCGGCACCCAGGCGGTGGTGGGCGGCAGCAATTTTGCCTTTGAGACGCAAGTGGAACTGGCCGCCAACGGCACTTTGTACGCGGCGGCCACCAACGGAGCCTTGCTGGCCATCGACCCCAACACGGCGGCTGTCGCAGTTACGGCGCTGCCAGCCATCGGCGTAGTTAGCAACAGCCCGGTTACAGGGTACTTCTTCCCTGACCAGATTGACGGGGAGGACTACACGCTGAGTTTCGGCCCTTACCTGCCCAGCCTCACGGCCCTGCGCGTGGACGGGATGGCCGTGCGGGCCACCGCAGTGGGGACGGTGTACAGTTGCACTCCGATGTTGTTCTACGCCATGCCCTCGGCCAACATCGTCGGCTTTGCACTGACGGTGACAAAAACGGACGCGAACGATACCCCCCTGGGCACGTACCAGCGCAGCGCGAACTATACTGCCCTGCCCGTTGATTTGCGGGCCTTCGACGGCGGGTACCTGACCAACCCCGCCAACACGGGCTACTACCGCCTGACGCTGGCGGGGCGCAACGCCTGCGGCAACACGGCGCAAGCCATTGGCCGGGTGTGGATAAGCACACTCACCCCCACGTCGGTTTCCTTCGCCTTCAATGGCTGCACGGGGGTAGCCACGCCTGCCACGGCCACGAGCGTGAGCAGCCCGGCGGCGCTCGGTGCCTTCGGCGGCGGCGGCCTCGACATCAGCAACACCACCGGCGACTACGATACCTACACGGTGGTGTTCGACCGCTACAACGCCGGCACTTACACGCAGGTGGGGCAGCCCGCCACCATTGCTAAACCCACCACCCCGGCGGGCCTCAGCACCGTCAGCCTGAGCTACCTGGCCGGCAACGCCGACCTGGCTCCCAACTACTTCCAGAGCGGACAACCCGGCTACGGACAGGTGTTCCGCCTTACGCTGTCGGTGAGCAACGCCTGCGGCACCTCGCCGGCCCTGAGCGGGCATTTTGCCACCACCAATACCGCCTGCCGGCCGGTGGGCGGCGTTGCCACGGCGGCCCCGGCCCCGGCCGAAGCCTTGCGGGCCTACCCCAACCCGCTGCCGGCCGGTGCCACGGGCCACATTGCCTTCGTGCTACCTTCGGCGCAACGGGTAAGCCTGGTGCTGACCGATGGCCTCGGCGGACCGGCAAAACTGACCGTTTTGGAAAACGCTGCGCTCGAAGCCGGTTCGCAGGACGTGGCCTTTGATGCGTCGCGGCTGCCGGCGGGCCTGTATTTCTACCGGCTCACTACGGCTACCGGTACTGTCAGCGGCCGGTTGAGCAAGGCCGAATAATTGCGTTTGTTGTAATTACCCCGGCAGCCACTTGGTGGCTGCCGGGGCTTTTGGCGTTAATTAAACACTAAAAAAAATGAAATTTTTATCAAGAATAACCTGTCTTTTTTTGGTCTTTATGAGCAGTGGCATCACTCTGGTTGTTTGTGGGCAAAATCTGGTTGTAAATCCATCATTTGAAAGGTACATATATTGCTTGAGAATTGTTTTTCCAGATGGGTCTAGTATTGAAAGTTTTGAAAGTTTTAATCCTTACGTTTATCCACTCGCATTCCCTGGCACCGGTGCGCCCGGCTGGTTTAGCGCCACCAACGGCCCAGTGTGGCATATGTTGCCCTGTAACACCCGCTTCAAGAAGCGGCAGTTTCAGCCGGCCGACTCGTCGTGGTTCATTCCGCATACGGGCGCGGGCTACGCGGTGCTGGGCATGGCCAACCCCGGTCTGACGGACAACCATCGTTCGTATTTGCAGGGGGCGTTGCAGCAGCCGCTACGGGCCGGCTGTACCTACCGGGTGTCGGCCTGGGTGCGCCTGTGCGGCACCCGCGACGGTGGCCCTGTGGCCTATGCCCGGCCCGTGGCCAGCGACCGGCTGGCGGCGTATTTCACGGTCAACCGCTTCGGCACCAGCAGCACCGCGCCCCTGCTGGTGGTGCCGGCCCAGGCCGAGCTGCTGCCCCCCGGCACGTTCGTGACCGATACCGTAGCCTACCGGCAGGTAAGCGCCACGTTTGTGGCGCAAGGCGGCGAGCGTTACTTCACGCTCGGCAATTTTCAGTTTGATGCGGCCACCGGGTTGCGCCGGCTGCTGCCGGGCACCTACCCCGTAGCGGCCCGCTACGCCCTCGACGACATAGCCGTGGAGGCCGTGCCGCCCGCCGGCGTGGCCCTGGCCCTGGGGCCGGCCCCGTGGCTGGGGGGCTGCCCCGGCAGCGCCCCGGCCGTGCTGACGGCCCCGCCCGGCTTCGTGGCCTACCGCTGGAACACCGGCCAAACCACCCGCAGCATCGCCATCGGCCAGCCCGGCCGCTACGTCGTGACGGCCGATTTCGGCTGCGGCACCCTGCAAGACAGCGTGGACGTGCGCCGCTACAGCCCTGCCCAAACCCCGCTGCTGGGGCTGGCGGCCCCGCCCGCGCCGCTCTGCCCCGGCCAGCCCCTCACCCTCACGGCCCGGCCCGGCTTTGCCGACTACCGCTGGGCCGACGGCCCCACCGGCCCCACCCGCGCCTTCGGGCAGCCCGGCCGCTACCGCCTCAGCGCCCGCACCGCCGACGGTTGCCTCGTGCGCGACAGCGTGGACCTGGCGCTGCTGCCCGCCATCGCCCTGCCCGCCCGCCTGCCCGACACCCTGGTCTGCCAGCAAGTGGGCCTGCGCTACGCCCTGCCCACCCCGGCCCCCGGCACCGACTACACGTGGAACACCGACCCGGCCGGGCCGGTGCTGCGGCTGCTGCCCGGTGCGGCCGGTACCTACACCCTCACGGCCCGCACCCGCTGCGAAACCCGCACGGCTACCCTGCGCGTGACCACTCAGGACTGCGCTCCGCTGCTGACCGTGCCCAACGTGGTAACGCCCAACGGCGACGGCCTCAACGACGAGTTTCGGGTGCTGGCCCCCACGCCGCGCCCGCTGCGCCTGCAAGTCTTCGACCGGTGGGGCCGCCAGGTTTTCGGCCGCGACGACTACCGGCGCGAGTGGCCCGGCGAACCGCGCCCGCCCGCCGGCGTGTACTATTACCTGCTGACCGACTCCGTCTATGGCCGCCGCTACCGGGGCTGGGTGGAGTTGGTGTACTGAGGCAGGGGCAGGGGCGCAAAGCGGTTCGTCCGGCCACTGCCCTGCCCACCGTTCTCCGCCTTTTCGGGGGTAATTTTGGGGCTTCATTGTCCTCTTCAACTCCCGTTATGGCTGCTGCTTCTGCTCCCAAATCTTCTACCGGCGCTCACGCCAAAAAAGCGGCGAAAGCCGCGCCCGACGAGGCACCAATGGCCGGGCACCGGCTGGTGCTCCGCAGCCTGCGCCGGGGCGATTTCAAAGCCGTGAAAGACATCATGGACCGGGTGTACTCGAACATGGAAGGCGCCTGGGCCCAGGACGAGTACAACGCCCTCATCCGCAAGTTCCCCGAAGGGCAGATTTGCATCGAGGACAACGGGCAGGTAGTGGCCGCCGCGCTGGCCATCATTGTGGATTATAGCAAGTTTGGCGACAAGCACACCTACACCAAAATCACGGGCAACGGCACCTTCAACACCCACGACCCCGACGGCGACACCCTCTACGGTGTCGATGTGTTTGTGGACCCCGAGTACCGCTCGTTGCGCCTGGGCCGCCGCCTGTATGATGCCCGCAAGGAGCTCTGCGAAAACCTGAACCTGCGGGCCATGCTCGCCGGCGGGCGCATACCGGGCTACGCCGCTCACGCCGACGAAATGACCCCCGCCAAGTACGTGGAGAAGGTGCGGAACAAGGAACTGACCGACCCCATCCTCACCTTTCA
The DNA here is from genome assembly GCA_025362615.1 of Hymenobacter sp. Classification (GTDB taxonomy): domain Bacteria; phylum Bacteroidota; class Bacteroidia; order Cytophagales; family Hymenobacteraceae; genus Hymenobacter. The sequence continues at coordinate 9,787 of JANYFQ010000558.1, forward strand.
GCTCTCGAACGACTTCTTCGTCCGCAAAATCATTCGCGGGTATTTGCCCTATGATTCCGAAAGCAAGTCGTTTGCCACGCTGCTGGAGTGGCTGAATGTGTACTACGAAGACGACGAAAAACTCATCGGCAACCAGAAAAGCAACGTCCGCATCGGCATTGTGCAGTGGCAGATGCGGGCCACGCGCTCGCTGGAAGACTTGTTGCAGCAGATTGAATTTTTTGTCGATACCGTCAGCGGCTACAAGTCCGACTGCGTGCTGTTTCCCGAGTTTTTCAACGCCCCGCTCATGGCCCTCACCAACGAGAGTTCGCCGGCGGTGGCCATCCGGGCGATGGCGGCTTTCACCGAGCCCATCAAGGCCAAAATGATGGAGCTGGCCGTGAGCTACAACATCAACATCATCGCCGGCTCGATGCCCGTCTACGACGACGGGCGGCTGAGCAACGTGGCCTACCTCTGCCGCCGCGACGGCACCGTGGACGAGCAGTACAAGCTGCACGTCACGCCCGACGAGGCCAGCTACTGGGGGATGCGCGGCGGCGACAAGCTCAAGTGCTTCGACACGGACTTCGGCAAAATCGGCATCCTGATTTGCTACGACGTGGAGTTCCCCGAGCTTTCGCGCCTGCTGGCCGACGAGGGGATGAAAATCCTGTTCGTGCCCTTCTGGACCGACACCAAAAACGCCTACCAGCGGGTGCGCCTCTGCGCCCAGGCGCGGGCCATCGAAAACGAGTGCTACGTGGCCATCACCGGCTCGGTGGGCAACCTGCCGCGGGTCGAAAACATGGACATTCAGTACTCGCAGTCGGCCGTGCTCAGCCCGTCGGATTTCGCCTTCCCGCACGATGCCATCGTGGCCGAGGCCACCCCCAACACGGAAATGACCCTGATTGCCGACCTCGACCTGAACCTGCTCAAGGACCTGCACACGAGCGGCGCGGTGCGCAACCTGCGCGACCGCCGCAAGGAACTCTACTCGGTGAGCTGGGTGAAGAAAAACACCGACCGCACCGACGAGGAAACCAGCGCCGCCGCCGAAGAGAAACCCGCCAAAGCCCCGAGCCGGCGGCGGGCCATCGCGGCGGGGTAGGGGAGGCGGACGCGGGCGGGCGGCTTTTTGGCCGCCCGCCCGCGTCGGTAAAGGCGGTTTGGCCGAGGGGGGCGCGCGGGTCGTCGTCGTCACCGACGCGGGCGGGCGG
>JANYFQ010000561.1 GCA_025362615.1 Hymenobacter sp.
CGTGACCCGGCGCGGCGAAACCTACGACGCCAACGTGACCGGTGGCCTGTTCCGATTTGCCAACAAGTCAAACGCTTACGCCCTCGAAGGCCGCGCCGTGTATTCGCACCGCCGGGGCAAGGCCTTTGGCAGCGACGAGGACATCGACAACCCGAACGGCTATAAATACTACCTCAACGCGGGCAAGGTGTCGGGCAATTTCACCTGGAACCTCGACCACGGCATCGAGTCGCACACCTACGACCCCAACGACCTGGGCCTGCTCTTCGCCAACAACTCCATCACGCAGTCGGCCAACGTGGGCTACAACATCTACCAACCCTTCTGGAAGGTGAACCGCCTGCGCACGTACGCCGGCATCAGCTACTCGCTGCTGGAGCAACCCGTTGTTTATCAGGATGCCGGCATCTACGGCGGGGCCAACACCACGTTCACCAAGAACTTCCTGACCACGGGCCTCAACTTCGATTGCTCGCCCAGCGCCCGCGATTATTTCGACCCGCGCCGGGAGCCAATCGGCCAGTATTACGTCTTCAAGCCCGCCAACCTGGGCCTCAACGGCTTCATCTCGACCGATTACCGCCGCCCGCTGGCCTGGGACGTGAGCTACAGCGCCCGCTGGTTTGCCGACGACCGCCGGAACCCCAGCCTCGCCCGCCGCGACCGCAACAGTTGGAGCCTGGGCCTGGCCCCGCGCTACCGCCTCAACAACCACTTCAACCTGCGCTACGATGCCAAAGTGGAACTCACCTTCAACCAGGTAGGGTACGCGGGCGGCCTCAACTCGGGCCAGCCGCTCGATTTGCCGCTGCTCACCGACTTCGGCCCCGACGTGCTGCTGGGCCGCCGCCGCCGCACCACGGTCAGCAACACGCTCACGCTCAACTACACCTTCACCAACCGCATCTCGTTCACGGTCCGCACCCGGCACTACGCCAGCGCCGTGCAGTACCGCGACTTCTCGCGCCTGCACGCCGACGACGGCCGCGAAACCCCGGTGACTGGCTACGCCCGCAACCGCGACAACAGCTTCAACGCCTTCAACGTGGACGCCGTGTTTACCTGGTGGTTCGCGCCCGGCTCGCAGGTGAGCGTGGTGTGGAAAAACGCCGCCGCTTCTTACCTGGAAGCCGAGCGGGCGCTGCCGCAATACTTCGACAATTTGAGCGCGACGGTGAACACGCCGCACAACAACAACGTGTCGGTGAAGGTGTTGTACTATTTAGATTATTTGGCGATGCGGCGTGTGAGGTAGCGCGGGTTTTCAACCCGCGCGTTAGAACATTACCCTGCGCACACGTTCTGACGCGCGGGTTGAAAACCCGCGTTACCCGTCGTACGACCCTGGCCATTGCTGCCACTCCGTTACCAGACCCGCCTTCACCGGGTTATTCAAAATATAGGCCCGCACCCGTGCAGATTCCTCCGGGCTATGCACTACGTGGTCGTAGCTTTCGGGCTGCCAAAACGTGCCGGTGCGCCCCAAAACGCGGTTGGCCGCCGTGGCGCTAAACCCCTTCTGCGATTTCAGAATGTTGAAAAACGGCCTGACCAGGTCGGGGCTGATGGTAAGCAGCGCGTGGACGTGGTTGGGCATGATGCAGAACGTGTGCAGGTCGTAGGCCCCGCCGTCGAAGTGCAGCAGCGACTCGCGCACGATGGCCCGCACGTCGGGTTGGGCCAGCCAGGCGGGCAAGTCGTCGGCGTGGTGGTGGTCGAGCCAGCGGTCGTAGCGGGCGAAGCGCCCCCGTTTCTGCTGAAGCAAAGGCTCCAGCAGGCCAAGCTGTTCCTCTTCGGCCCACCGTTGGCGCACGGCCGCAGGCACGGGGCCAGCCAGCCGGTAGGTGATGAAAACCTGCGCCCCCGGCGGCAGCCGATGCGGCAAATTACGCTCGTAGTGCGAGTGCGTCGGGTCCATGCAGGTAACGCGGGTTTTCAACCCGCGCGTGAGGGGGGGTGAGTAACGCGGGTTTTCAACCCGCGCGTGCAATGCGAAGTAACAACAGTAAAATTTAGGGATTGTGATTGATGCCGTTCTGACGCGCGGGTTGAAAACCCGCGCTACCTCAACAACGCCGCTGCTGCCGCATCGGGCGTCACTTCGCCCGCCATCACCGCCGCTTCCAGCCCCGGCAGCAACGCCCGCACCCGCGCCGAGGCATAAAACTGCGTTTGTAGCTCCTGCGCGATGGTTTCGCGGAGCCACTGCACTTGTTGCTGCTGGCGGCGCTGGGTAAAAAAGCCGTTGGCGCGGGTTTGGGTAGCGTATTGCTCAATCATGTCCCAGGTTTCGGGCAGGCCCGCGCCGCTCACGGCCGATGTAAGCTGTACGGGCGGGTACCAGCCGCTGGCGCTGGGCGGGAAGAGGTGCAGGGCGTTTTGGTAGTCTTGGCGGGCGCGGCGGGCGGCGGGCTCGTTGCCGCCGTCGGCTTTGGTGATGAGCAGCGCATCGGCCAGCTCCATGATGCCGCGCTTGAGGCCCTGCAGCTCGTCGCCGGCTCCGGCCAGCATGAGCAGCAGGAAAAAATCGACCATGCCGTGAACGGCGGTTTCGGACTGGCCCACGCCCACGGTTTCGACAAAGATGACATCGTAGCCCGCCGCTTCGCAGAGCAGCATGGCTTCGCGGGTAGCGCGGGCCACGCCGCCGAGGCTGCGCCCGGCCGGCGAGGGCCGGATGAAGGCATTGGGGTGGGCCGTGAGGCGGGGCATCCGGGTTTTGTCGCCCAGGATGGAGCCGCCGCCGACGGGGCTGCTGGGGTCCACGGCCAGCACAGCCAGCTTGCGGCCCAGGGTATCGACCACAAACATCCCCAGGGCCTCGATAAACGTGCTTTTGCCCACGCCGGGCACCCCCGTGATGCCAATGCGGAGCGCCCCGCCGGTGCGGGGCAGGGCAGCGGCCAGCACCTGCTGGGCCAGGGTTTGGTCGGCGGGCAGGGTGCTTTCGGCCAGCGTGATGGCGCGGCTCAGGACGGTGCGCTGCCCGGCGGCGAGGCCGGCGGCAAATTCGGCGGAGGTGAGGCGGGGGCTGGGCAAAGGATTGTATGCGGCGAATGTTTTAGCTTGCAGCCGATTTGGCGGCTGAGCGACAACTTTTTTAATTCCTTAACAACGCGCAAGCTACTGCGGGCGCGGTTTTTTTCTTTTTTTCTGATGAAGCACTTGCTACGTTATTGCCTGCCCGCCGCCGCGCTGGCCCTGCCGCTCGCCGCCCACGCCCAAAACGAATTGAGCAACTTTTCGGCCACCGGCCGGGGCGGGGTCATCAACACCTTCGCCCAGGATTACCAGGCCCTGGGCATCAACCCCGCCAACCTGGGCCGCGCTGGCCAGGCCAAAGTGGCCTTTAGCATCGGCGAATTTGGGGCGGGCCTGGGCTCGCAGACCATCAACCGCAGCGTCATCAACAAAATAATTTACAACAGCGACGAGACGTTGGCCGCCGCCCCTTCGGCGCAACGCGCCGAACTGCTGAAAGCCTTCAGCGGCACCGACGTGCTGAACGTGAACATCGACGTGAACACGCTGGCCCTGGCCGTGAGCCTGCCCAACGGCCTGGGCAGCATCGCCTTCAGCAACCGGCACCGGGTGGTGGCGCACCTCGACTTTAACGAGAAAGCGGCCGACGTGCTGGTGAACGGCAAGTTTGCCCCCAGCATCACCAAATATTACAACCCGACCACGGGCGCGCCGCAGCCCGGCACCGCAGCCCCCAAAGTTTCCGATTTTCTCGACGGCACCAACATTCAGGGGGCCTGGACGAGTGAGTACAACATCGGCTACGGTGTACAAGTGCTTGACAAAGAAGGGTTCAAGCTCTCGGCCGGGTTGGGCTACCGCTACATTCAGGGCATCGGCATCGTGGACATTCAGGCCAGCAGCGGCAGCCTCACGGCCTACAATTCGCTCTCGCCCTTGTTCAAGGCCAAGTACGGCACGTTGGCCAACAACCCAAACTTCAACCTCCAAACGGGCGGCGGCCTCAACGCCGTGGGGTCGGGCAACGGCTTCGATGTGGGCCTGGCGGCCGAGGTGGGCAAAGGGGTGCGGCTGGGCGCGTCGTTCACCGACCTGGGCTCGATGACGTGGAAGGGCAATGTCCTCACCTCCAACGACCAAACGCTGCAAGCCACCAATTCCGACGGCCTCAGCACCTACAACATCTTCAAGGAACTCGGCAATCAGTTCAATTCCGACACCAAAAACCTTTTCACCTACGAGGCCGCCAAGGAGCGCAAGGCCAGCCTGCCCGCCAAGTTGCGCCTGGGCGGCGGCTACCGCGTGAGCGAACTCTTTGAGGTGGGCCTCGACGTCACGCTGCCCCTCAACAAAGTGGCCGGCAACCTCAGCTCGTCGTTTGTGGGGCTGGGCGTCGATTACAAGCCCACCAACTGGCTGCGCCTGAGCAGCGGCTTCACGGGCGGCGCGGGCTACGGCAAAAGCCTGCCGCTGGGCATCACCTTCGTGACGAGCGTGTGGGAAGCCGGCGTTAGCTCGCGGGACGTTACGGGGTATTTCAACGACAAAAGCCCCTATACTTCGCTGGCGCTGGGGTTCCTGCGGTTCAAAATTGGCGGACAGAAGTAGGGTTCAAGGAGTGAGTGAGTGAGTGAGTGAATGAGTGAATGAATAGTACGGTGACGCAAGGTGATGCACTGCCAACTATCAATTCACTCACTCGCTCATTCACTCATTCACTCATTAGAAGGAAACACCACAAACGCCGGCAGCCCCAGCTTGCTGCGCCGGCCGCCGAGCTTTACGCCCTCGTCCAGGTACCGGCTGGCCTTGCCGAGCGAGTCGGGAAACTGGATGATGCCCAGGGCGGGGTTGTCTTCGCGGGCCACGTAGAGGCGGTTGTCGGGGCCGCGCTGGATGGCCCCGATTTTGCGGTTTTTGGACTGACCGACAAGCAACGGCTTGGCGGTTTTGCGGCTCAAATCGAACTGCCAGATTTGGGTTTCGCCGCCGCCCGTGCCGTTGCAGGTGCCATACAGGAAGCGGCCGTTGGGCGAAAACTCCACGCCGTAGGCTTCGGGGTAGGGGCCAAAGCTGCGCGGGTTACTGACTTTGCCGGTGGCGCGGTCGAAATCATAGACCTCGAATTTGTTGGTTTCGCGCCACAGGGCGGCGGCCACGCGTTTGCCATCGGCCGAGAACTTGAGCGCCCCGATGGCGTTGCGGCCGGGGCCGGCGTTCATGCTGCCCACGTTGCTCATGATGGGCTTACGCGAGTCGATGCCATCGGCCGTGACGAGGTAAGTCACGAAGGCATTCGAGTTCCAGCGGTGGGCCAACACCCAGGTATCGCGGCCGTTGGCGTGGCGCACGGCGGCCAGCTTTTCGGCCACGGGTTGGATGAGCAGGGCGTTCACGCGGGGCAAATCGCCGAGGCCGTCCTGCCGGGTCATGTCCACGAGCGAGTAGCGCAGGCCCTGCGGGGTGCCCTGGGGCGCGACGGTGAAGAGGTAAAACAGGTTGCCCGAGCCGGGGTCGGGTACGATGAGGGCCGACTGCGTGCTGCTGCCGCTGCCCATGAGCCTGGTGCCGTTGGGCATGGGCTGGTGCTGGCGGTTCCAGACGGTTTCGCCGTTGGTGTAAAACAGCAGTTCGCCCTTGCGGGTGGTGGCCGTGGCGCAGCCCTCAAAGGTCGTCATGCGGCCATCGCGCAGGGGCTGGGGCATCCCGGTAGAGTCGAAGCGCAGGCCGGCTTGTTGGCCGAAATACCAGCGGTCGGTAAGGCGCTGGGCGCGGGCGATAAAAGGCAGCACAAGCGCCGGCAGCAGCAGCAAAAACAGCGCACGGCGGCAACGCGAAAAATGGATGGTAAGCATGGGATGGGGCAAAAGAGCTGGGCCTTAAACGGCTATTGCCTGGCGGCGGTCGATTTCGGCCGGGGCTGGCCCCAGCCACAACAGCGCCAGCAGCAGCCCCAAGGCACTCAAGGGCAAGGCGAAATACAAAACATGGAGCAGCGGCGGCTGCCCCAGGCGGTCGAGCAGCGCATTGAGGGGCAATAAGTTAGGCAACGCCAAAATCGACAACAACCAGTTTATACGCGGCCGGTTCCAGGCGCGGGCGTAGGCCAGTAGCGGCAGGAGCAGCAGCGCGTTGTAGAATAAATGGTAGCTGAAAAGCAACGCCAGCAAGGCCAGCAGCAGCAGCGCGTAGAGGCGGCGGGCACCGGGCGCAAAACGCAGCGCGATGAGCGGCACGGTGGGCGGTGTTTGATTAGCCAACGGCTTCGCGGCGGGTGCGGTCCGCCACAGCGCCAGCAGCCGCCCGCCCGCCGCTACCGCCAGCACCAGCCCCGCCACGGGCGCAGCCCGGTGCAGCCCCGGCCGCAAAAATTCCAGCAAATTAGCCAGGCCGAACTCCGAAATCATAGCATAGCCCAGCGGATAATCGGGGTGGGCGGGGCTGACGGCGGCGGCCTGCACATCGGCCAGCAGGGCGCGGTAGTGGGCCAGCGAGGCCAGCGGGGCAGCGGCCCACCACCAAAAAAGGCCCATGAGCACCGCGCCCACGCCTGCCGCCACGGCCAGGCTGCGCCAGCGGCCCGTGAGCAAAAAATACCCCAACCAGGGCAATGCCACGGTTATTTTGAAGGCCGCCAGGCCCAGCAGCAACCCGGCACCGTTGCGGCGGCCGGCTTCGGCGGCGGCCCAGGCCGCACCCGCCAGCCCCAGGGCCAGGTACGTGAGCTGCCCCATGAGCAGGGCCGCCACGGTGCCCTTGAGGGCCAGGGCCAGCAGGCCGAAATCGGCGGCGCCCAACGCCGGGCGGGCGGCGGTGCCGGGCAGTAGGCGGGCCAGCGCGCGGGCCGTGCCGAGGCAATAAACGGCCAGCGCCGCCAGCGCCAGGGCGTAGTTCAGGGGCCAGGCCACTGCGTAGGGCAGGCGGCCAAAAAGCAGCCCCAGCAACGCCGTGGCCCAGGGCGGGTAGATGTAACGCTCGTCGGGCGGGCCGGGCGCGGTGCGCGAAACCAGCCCCTCGGCCCGCACAATGCGGTGCCAACCGGCCACAAGGTGCGCGTCCTGGTACGGGTCGATGCCCTGGCGCAGCAGCCACTGCCCCACGAAAGGCGGCCGGAAATCGCCGGGCCGGTCGGCGTTGAAGGGCCGGCTGGCGATTTTGGTGGTGTTGAGGCCCACCAGCAACACCAGCACCACCACCAGTAGGGGCGGCAAGCGAAACCAGCGAAAGACGGGCAACCGAGACAAGGAGCTTTTCAAGAAGCACAAGGTAGGCGCAGAGCCTCATTCTGGCTGGCGTTGATGCGTTCTTGGTGTTGGGTCTTAAAGCTGTTTAGCAAGATAGTTGAGGCTACAGGCGGTGCGGGCGGGCGGCTTTTTTTGTCGCCCGCCCGCTTTTTCCAGGCGGTCTGACCGGCTACCCGGTGCGGGCGGGCGG
>JANYFQ010000567.1 GCA_025362615.1 Hymenobacter sp.
CGCCCGCAACGCTATTTCAGGGCTTTGCCCGGAACGACCACGTGATGCGAAACCGGGCCACCACGTCGCCGGCCGCGTCGGTGCCCGTGGCGGTGGCCTGCACGGTGCGGCCCTCGCCGGTGGCGCGGCTTTCGGCCACAGCCTGGGCAATGGCGGCCCCGTCGGCGCACCCAAACGAAACCAGGCCCGTGGCTTTCTTGCTGAAATCGGCTTCCAGGCCCACCACCAGCATCGACACCGGGCCGCCGCCCTGGGTGTGCAGCATGGCCAGCATTCCGCTGGCCAGCTCGGCGGCCATGGCCAGGCAAGCAAAGTAGATGCTCCGAAATGGGTTCTGGGTGAGATACTTGAACGGCACCGTAACCGTGGCGGCCTCCGGCGTGAGGGCCACCAGGCGCAGGCCCGCAAGCCAGGCCATCGGCAGCTTTTGCAGCATAAAAAGCCGCAGCTTGAACGGGTTGAGCACCTGCTGCCGGAAGGCAGCCTGGGCCGGCGCAGGGATTGGGGAGGTAGCAGGCAACATCGAAAAAAGCGGTATTGACGGGAGAAAAAGCGCGGGCTAATGGCCCGTGCCGGCTTTGGGTGCGCGGGGTCGCACGCCGAGTTCTTTATAGCCAAAAGTGGAGTCGGTTTCGCGGCTGAATTCCAGCCCCGTCAGCTCGCCCAGCACGATTTCGGCGGTGGTGTACACCCGGCAGCCGTCGAGCAAATGCCCGCCGATGGTACGCCCCGTGCTGTCGCTCACGGCCAGGTGCAGGTGCGAGCCGGCCGCTGCGCTCAAGGTGCCCACGAGGCTCACTATCTCGAAGTGCCCGTGGTAGGTGGTCGGCCCGTTTTGGTTGGCCAGGCGCAGGGCTACGTGCGTGAGGCTGCCCACGCAGGTGAGCATCGCGCCTGCTTGCAGGCCGTTGGCTTGCGCGAAGGCGTTGAGCTGCTGGCGCAGGTCGTCGCCGGGCCGCAGGCGCAGGGCGTAGGTTTTGAGGGGCGACGACGGGGCCACGGGCGGACGGGTTTGGGCCGCCGCCGGCCCGGCCAGCAGCAGCAACAGAAGTAAGCGAAGCACGGGCGAATGTACCACCAAGCGGCGCTTGCCGCGCGCCATTAGTGCCCGAACCGCACCGTGCCGTAGCGCACTTTCACGTTCACGGTGCCGGCCCGCGCCCCGGCCGCTTGCGCCCCGGCCGCTTGCGCCCCGAACACGCCCAGCACGTCGCTCGATTGCGGGCCACGGGCCTCGCGCAGCACCCGCACCCGGCGCGGGTCCACGAGCAGTTGGCCCTGTTCGGTGCTGACGTCGAAGCGAAAATCGGCCCCTTCGGCAAAGCCCAGCTGGATGCTGCTGTAACCGCCGTCGAGGTTGATTTGGCGGAAATCCGGTCCGGTGTTGTGGACCACAAAATCGGGGCAGTAGCGCAGGGCCATGTCGAGCACGTCGCCCAGGCGGTCCACCGAAAACCGCGAGTAGCCCGACGAGCCGCGCAGGCTGCCCACGCGGCCCAGCGCCACGTCGCCGTAGCGGCTGTGTACCGTCACGTCCTGCACGGTGCCCATATCCACGTCCGAATACTTGTTGCGCAGGTCAATCGTCTGGCCCGCCGCGAGGCGCAGCGTGGCGTAGCTGGCATCGATGCTGGCGCGGCGGGCGTAGGGCACGGTGGCGGTGCCGTTGGCAATGCGAAGCAGGTTCTGGAGTCCGTCGAGGCGGGCCGTGCGGAGGTTGCCGTACTCCACGGCCAGCGCGGTGCTGCCCTGCCAGTCGGCGGCCACGGTTACGTCGCCAAACGAGTTGGACACCCGCAGGGCCGTGGTGCGCGGCAGCCACACCGTGTAATGCACCGCGTAGCGTACGCCGCCGCAGTGCCCCCGCAGCGCCGCCGCAAAGCGGGTGGTGACGGCCACGCCGCCCGTTTTGGCTTCGTAATCCAACCAGTCCACGGCCAGCGCGTCCAGCGCGTGCCGGGCCTCGGCCTCGGTTTCGGCGCGGGCCACCAACTCGGCTTCCACCCGCATTTCGGGCTTGTCCCAGCCGTTGATTTGCACCCGCCCGTAGCGCGTGTCGAGGGCAAACGGGCGGCCCGTGGCGGGCACGGCCCAGGTGCGCGTGAGCCGCCGCCGCTGCTCGGCGGGCGGCACGGCTTCGGTGTCGTCGCCGGGTCCGGCGCAGGGGGCCAGGCCGGCCTGGCCCGCCGGGGCACTCGGGCCAGGTTGGCCGTTCTGACCATTCTGGTCGGCCAGCGGTCCATCTACTACCAGAAAACCGGCCCACTCGCCGGGGCTGCACAGGTAGCGCACCCGCGCGGCCCCCGGCCCGGCCCGGCCGATGACCAGCAAGCCCACCAACAACCAGGCGGCAAGGGTATTTTTCATGCGGTTAGTGTTAGCGGCGGCTGTCGGCCAGCACGTAGCCCTGCGGCCCGAGGTTCACGGCATCGCGGGTGGCGGTGGCCGAGCGGCGCAGCTGCTGGTCGAGCAAATCGAGCCGGAATTGCAGGTTCCGGTTCATGGCCGTAAGCAGCGCCTCCGGCTGCGGATGGTGGAAAAGCTGCTGCTTGAGGCGGCGGTAGCTCGAATCGAGGCCTGTTAGTTCGCGCTGCCAGTCGGCGGGGGTGCCGGTGCGGGCCGTGTCGAGGCGCAGCAGGGCGGTCCGGCGCTGGGTGAGTTGGGCGGTGTAATACGTTTCCATGCCCCGCACGGCGGCCGTGAGCTGGCTGTCGCCGGCCGTGCCGGGGCGCAGGCTGGCCGCCTGCACGGCCGGGTCGGGGCCGAGGTACAGGGCCGCATCGGCGGGCGCGTTGGCCGGGGCGGCGTTGGTAGTAGCGTTGGCATTCGCTGCTTCGGCCGCACGGCGGTTGGCGGCGGTGCGAGCCTCGGGGTGCTGACTTTTCCAGGCTTCGCTGAGGCCGGCAGCACTCACGAGCAGCGCCAAGCCGGCGGCCACGCCGTAGCGCTGCCACCACGGCGCACGCGGTGCAGCGGCCGAAGGCATTGGTACAGCGCCCGTTGTGGACATTACAGGCGTTGCAGGGGCAAAATCGCGGGCCACCACCAGGCGCGGACCGGTGGCGGGCGTTGCGGGGTGCAGTTGGGTTTCGATGGCCGCCCACAAATCGGGGCGCGGCTCATGCACATCGAAATCGGCTCGGTGCCGCTCAACAAAAGTGGCGAGTAAATCGGGTTTGGTGACGGACATTGGATAGGTTATTTTTAGTGGATGGGCTGGGTTCTCATTATTTCTGGTGGATGGGCCAGGTTCACGTTCTCGGATATGTCTCGCAATAGGCGCGGTGGTAAAAGCGCAGCGAGCGCAGTGTCGTTCGGGGCAGGTATGAGCAACAATTTAGCAATCAAACAATTCAGCAATCAAACCCAATACCCTATTTCACTCCTTGTCCGGCGGCGAGTTCGCGCAGGCGCACCCTGGCGCGGCTGTACTGCGATTTGGAAGTCGATTCGGAAATCCCCAGAATACCCGCGATTTCGAGGTGGTCGTAGCCTTCGAGCAAATACAGCGTCAGCACCACGCGGTAGCCTTCGGGCAGCTCCTGAATGCAGCGGCGCAGCACGTCGGCGCGGTAGTGCATTTCGGCCTCGTCGTCGGCCGAGTGGCTGGCCGTTTCGGCGGCGGTTTCGTGGTGCTGCTCGCCCAGGGGCACCAGCGCCAGGCGGCGCTGCCGCAGGCAGTTGATGCTCTTGTTCACCACAATGCGCTTGAGCCAGGCCCCGAACGACGACTCGCCCTTGTACGAACTCAGCTCCCGAAACGCACTCACGAACGCCTCTTGGAGTACGTCTTCGGCCTCGGCGTAGTCGCCCACAATCCGCAGCGCGGCGTTGAACATGGCCTTGCTGTAGCGTCGGTAAATTTCGGCCTGCGCCACGCGGTCGTGCAGCCGGCAGCGCTCCACGAGCGGGGCGTTGATGTCGAGGTAAGCGGTGTAAGCGTGGGCTTCCATGCAGGTAAGGCGGGGGGAGTGGGGGCGCAAAGGACGGAAAGGCAAAGGTGGGGTTGCAGGCGCGGGCACTTTTGCGGGGTCGGTGGCGTATCTTTAGCCATCAAAAAACTCAAAAAAACTCTTCGCGTCATGACCAAGCAGAAGGCCCTCGAAACCGTCCAGCAACTGCCCGCCGACTTTCAATTGGAAGACTTGATTGAACGGCTGATTTTCATCGAGCGCGTCGAAGAAGGAATGCGCCAATCTGCCAACGGTGAAACTTTAACCGAAGCCGAAGCCCGTTCGTACCTGAGCCGCTGGCAGACGAAGGACACCGCCGCGCTTGCCCACTGACATTCATGTATATCCATTATACCACTCGATTCATGTATGAGGTTGATGAACAGGCCGATTACCAAGCCCAGTATTCGCCCGCTCGCGCCAGCCTTTTTGTGGATAACATTTTTCGGCAACTTGATTTTTTGAAACGCAATCCTTACTTAGGCCGCAAGGTGCCCGAAATCGGCAACGAAGCGGTGCGGGAGTTGCTGTTTCGGCAGTTTCGGCTGGTGTACCAACTCATTTCGGCCGAACGAATAGACGTGCTGACGCTGCAAACGGGCTTGCGTCCCTTACGCCTTTCGTTGTAGGCATCAACCGAACAAGCAAAAACCCCCGCCCGGCTTGCGCCCGGCGGGGATTTTTGCTGCTTTTGGCTTGCAAGCCGAAGCTCACGCCATACCCCTAAATATCAAACTTAATGCCCTGGGCCAGCGGCAATTCTGTCGAATAGTTGATGGTGTTGGTTTGGCGGCGCATATACACCTTCCAGGCATCGGAGCCCGACTCGCGCCCGCCGCCGGTTTCCTTTTCGCCCCCGAAGGCCCCGCCGATTTCGGCCCCGCTCGTGCCTATGTTCACGTTGGCGATGCCGCAGTCGGAGCCGCTGGCGGCCAGGAAGGCTTCGGCCTCGCGCATATTGAGAGTGAAGATGCTGCTGCTCAAGCCCTGGCGCACGTCATTTTGCAGCGCAATGGCGTTTTCGACCCCGCCCGAATACTTGATGAGGTAGAGGATGGGGGCAAACGTCTCCTCCTGCACCGTATGGTAGTGGTTTTGGGCTTCCACCAGCGCGGGCTGCACATACTGCCCGCCCGCCAAGTAGCTGTCGGTGAGAATGTTGCCGCCCGTGAGGAGCTTGCCGCCTTCGGCCTGCACCTGCGTGAGCGCGTCGCGGAACATCTGCACGGCGTGCGCGTCGATGAGCGGGCCAACCAGTGTGCCTTCCTGCAAGGGCGGGCCGATGGGCAGCTTGGGGTAGATGGCCAGCAGGCGGGTTGTCACGTCGTCGTAAATCGAGTCGTGGATGATGAGGCGGCGGGTGCTCGTGCAGCGCTGCCCGGCCGTGCCCACGGCCCCGAACACCACGGCCCGCATCGCAATCTCCAGGTCGGCGTTGGCCGTGAGGATGATGGCGTTGTTGCCGCCCAGTTCCAGCAGGGCGCGGCCCAGGCGGGCGCCCACCACTTCGCCCACCTTGCGGCCCATGCGGGTGCTGCCCGTGGCCGACACCAGCGGCACCCGGCCGTCGGCGGCCATCGCGGCCCCAATCTCGGCCCCGCCGATGATGAGGTTGAAAATACCCTCCGGCAAGTCGTTGTCCGCCAGCACGTCGCGGATGATGTGCTGCACGGCCACGCCCGTAAGCGGCGTTTTTTCCGAAGGCTTCCAGATGCACACGTCGCCGCAAATGGCGGCCAGCATGGCGTTCCAGCTCCACACCGCCACCGGGAAGTTGAAGGCCGAAATGATGCCCACAATGCCCAGCGGCTGGTACTGCTCGTACATCCGGTGCGCCGGCCGCTCCGAGTGCATCGTCAGGCCGTGGAGCTGCCGCGAAAGCCCAACGGCAAAGTCGCAGATGTCAATCATTTCCTGCACTTCGCCCAAACCTTCTTGCAGGATTTTGCCCATCTCGTGGCTCACCAGCTTGCCCAGGTTTTCCTTGTGTTCGCGCAGCTTGTTGCCGATTTGGCGCACGATTTCGCCGCGCTTCGGGGCCGGCACGTTGCGCCACGAGGCAAAGGCCGTTTGGGCGGCCGTCACTACGGTTTCGTAGTCGGCGGATGTGGCCAGGGCCACGTGGGCAATCAGGCGGCCATCAGCCGGGGCGTTGATGGCGAGCATCTTGCCCCCGCGCCCGCCCCAGGTGCGGCCGGTGCAGTAGGCGGCGTTCTGGGCCTCAATGCCGAGGGCGCGGAGTACGTCGGCAATGCCATGGGGGTCGGAATGATGGTTTTCGACGGCCAGGTCGGGGGCGGTGGCTTCTTCGAGGGCGAGTTTCATGGGGATGGGCGTTTTTTGCAAAGGTAAGGGCCGCGCATACGTAGCCGCTGGAACAACTTGCCTTATGTTTGCATTGTCTGGCAACTGCCGGGCACCCGCTGGGCCAAACGTGACGTTAGCCCGCAGCCCGAATTTGGCGGTCGTATCAATACCTTCTCAACGTGGCCGACAAGGCGTACCTTACCCCCAAGGTCCTCAAGTGGGCCAGAGAATCGGCGCGGATTGCACCCGAACCGGCAGCTAAGCGGGCGGGCGTGAGCGTCGAAAAAATGGAGGAATGGGAAAGCGGCACCAGCCAACCCACGGTTCGCCAGGCCGAAGAACTGGCCAAATTCTACCGACGGTCGTTCGCGCTCTTTTTCCTGCCCGATATCCCACGCGACTTTCAGCCGCTCAAAGACTTTCGCCGGGCTGCTGTCCCGTTGGGCACGGCTTCGCTGTTCATCATCCGCGAGATGCAGCAAAAGCAAGCGTGGCTGCGCGAAGCGTTTGAGGAGGGCGGCGAGCCGCCGTTGCCATTCGTAGGTCGTTTTTCGCTTCGTTCCGACCCGCGCCGGGTGGCAGCCGATGTGTTGGCCACGTTGCAAATTGCACCCGCTGCCTACACTGCCAAAAGCCCGCTCCGCGAGTGGATTGCCCGCGCCGAAGCCAACGGTATTTTTATTTCTCGCACTAGTTTCATTCACTCGCACCTGAAGCTGGACAGCGACGAGTTGCAGGGTTTCGCTATTGCCGACCCTTTCGCCCCGTTCGTCTTCATCAATTCCGACGACTGGGATGCCCCGCAACTCTTCACGCTCGTCCACGAAATCGCGCACCTTTGGATAGCGCAATCAGGCGTTTCCAATCATACGGCCCCTGAATTTTCGCACAGCGTTGAAACCGACCCGGTGGAGTTGTTCTGCAACCAGGTGGCGGCCAATGCGCTGATGCCCGAAAGCCTGATGCGGCAGCTTGCAGCGGCGGCCTTTGCCTCAAACGAGGCCGTTTTTCAGGCCGCTCAAAAATTGGGCGTCAGTTCCTTCGCCTTCCTGGTCAGGGCCCTGCACCTGCAACTGATTTCGCCCGAAGCCTACCGCCGCCTCAAACGGGCGGCTGATGCGGCGTTTCGGGAATACGTGCGGCAGGAAGAGGCCAGAAAGGAACGCGAGAAGCTGAGAAAGGAGCCCGGCGGCCCCAATCCGTACCTGCTGCGCCTCAATAAAAACGGGCGCTTGTTTACGCAGGTCGTACTTGATGCCTTCCGGGGCGGCAGCATTGCCCCCACGCAGGCCAGTAACCTGCTCAACACGCAAATCAACAAAATAGCCAGGTTCGAAGCCCTCCTCCAAGCATGAGTTCGTCGCAAGATATTTATTGCCTGGATGCGAACGTACTCATTCAGGCGTGGCAGAAGTACTACTCGCCCACCCTTTGCCCGAGCTACTGGGAAATACTCAACGACCTCGGCGCGGCCGAACGCATTTTCATGCCAGCAGCCGTGCGGGAAGAAATTACGCGGACGGAAGACGACCTGGCCGATTGGGTCAAGCAGAGCGACATTCCTGTCCAGGCAGTGACCGGCCCCATCGCCTTGGCCCTCAAACGCATCTACGCCCACGACAAGGCTCACGAAACCCTGGCCGATAATTCGCGGGGCCGTTCTTTGGCCGACCCGTGGGTCATTGCTACCGCGTTGGCAACGGGTGCTTGCGTGGTAACCAAAGAAGAAATGGTAACAGCCGTCAACACCAGCAAAATCAAAATACCCAACGTCTGCCGCAACATGGGGGTGCGCTGCATCAACGACTTCGATTTTCTGGCAGAAATGGGAGCCAGGTTTTCTTGCCAGTACAACCCCAAAGGCGGGTAGGTGTGGTCACCAACCCTTGCTACTCGGAGGCTGCGGTGTGTCACCCCGTGGTCCCTTTGTCAACAATTCAACCTCAATAACTCACCTCGCGGGTGCGGGCAAAATCGGCCAGCACTTCCAGTAGGGCCGAACCGTCGGTTTTCGGGTTCGATGGCGGCCGTGGGCTTAGGTAGCTGTCGAGCTGGGCCAACTCGTCGGCTTCGAGGGGCGCGAAGCCCATTTGCCAGTTCGGGAAGCTACGTTCGGCCGCCGGGCCTTCCGACAGCACCGACACGTTGTGGTGGCGTACATCGGCCGCTATTTTGCGGTACAAGGCCCGTACTTCTTCCGCCGGGCCTTCCAGCACTTGCAGGTACTCGCCGGTGGTTTCGGCGTAGAGCAGCATCCCGCCGATGGCGCGGGCCGCGTTGTTGGCGCGGGACTGGGACAGCAGGCGGCGGTGGTCGGCAGTGGTGGGCAGTGGGGAGGTGGCCAAGCTGTGGTACACCACCTGAAACACCGGCACGGGGGAGGTAACGAACATGGCGTTTTGTATAAAAACAGGGTTCGGATTACTTGAGCGTGAACGTCGTTTTACCCATCAGCGCCCCGCCTTCGTACAGTTCCACGGTGTGCAAACCCTTCTTGTACTCGGTCCCTTTGGCATACGTAAATTGCAGGGCCTGACCGGTGTTGTCGAACACTACGTCCTGCTTCTGGGTATAAAACGACTCCTGCCCATCCACCGTGAACGTGCCGCCGCCGGTGCTCAGGTTGTAGAGCGCCGCGCCGTCGGGTTCGAGGATGCGGAGATAAATGGACTTGGTTTCTTTGGGCGACACGTCGTTGCGGGCCAGCGTGTACGTCACCTTGAGCTTATCAACACGCTTGGCTTTGAATTCCTCCTGCTCGTCTTCCTGCTCCTTGTTTTTGGCCGTGATGATGGCCACCCGCACGTTGTTGGCTTGCAGGCGCGAGGCGATGCCCACTTTTTCGGTCAGCGCCTGATTGGTTTTGGCCAGCGTCGAGATGGTGTCTGTCAGCTTGTTCTGCTTCTCTTTGAGGGTCGTAGTCTCGGTGTACAGCGTTTCGTTGTCCTTCTTGAGCTGGGCAATGTCGTCGTCTTTTTTCCGCAGTTGGCCTTCGAGGTTGGCGGCGCGTTGCTTGAAGGCGTTTTGCTGGGCCGTCGTAAAGCTGCCGGCCTTGAAGGAGCGCAGCTTGAGCAAGTCGGCGTTGATGCCGGCAATGCGGCTTTCGAGCGAGTCGTTGCTCAGGCCCAGGGCTTGCAGCTCCTGGCTCTGACGCTCAAAATCAGCCTTCAGCGTCTCGTATTCCTTGATTTGCTCCTGCAACTTGGTGTCTTTGGCCTTGACCTCGGTGGTCAGGGTTTCGTTTTCGCTGCCTTTTTGTTGGTTCAGGTAAAATAAAACGCCGTTGATGCCCAGCAGTACCAGGACCAGGGCCACCCACAGCAGCACACGGCTGTTGTTCTGGCGGGGTTGAGGATATTCGTCAGGAGTCATGAAAACAGGTGTTTGGAGAGAAAGAAAGCGGATAAGCCGGCAACATCGGCCGCTGCACGCAACCCCGGCCCGGCCGTCGGACCGTACCTTTGAAACGTAAAAATAGCGGAATTAACGCCCCGGCAAGCCCCGGTAATACTTTTCTTCGATGGATTCGGTTGCTCCTCCGCTCGACGCGGCTTACTGGTCGGCCCGTTATGCCACCGGCCGCGACGCCTGGGACGCCGGCCGCGCCACCCCGCCGCTCCGCGCTTATTTCGACCAGCTCGACCCCGCCCGACAGCCGCGCATCCTCATTCCGGGGGCCGGCCGCGCCTACGAAGCCGAGTACCTGCACCGGCGCGGTTTCGGGCAGGTGTTCGTCGCCGACCTCGCGGCGGCCCCGCTCGCGGCCCTGGCCCGGCGGGTGCCCGATTTTCCGGCCGCGCACCTGCTGCAAGCCAACTTCTTCGACCTCAATAACCAACCGCCCTACGACCTCATCGTGGAGCAGACGTTTTTTTGTGCCCTCGCCCCGGTCCTGCGCCCCGCCTACGCCCGCCACTGCGCCCACCTGCTGCGGCCCGGCGGCACGCTGGCCGGCTTGCTGTTCGCAACCGATTTTGGGACTTCCGATGAGCCGCCCTTCGGCGGCACCCGCGAAGAATACCGGGAGTATTTCGCCCCGTACTTTGACTTTCACCACTTCGACACGGCCCACAACTCCCTACCGGCCCGGCAAGGGCGCGAGTTGTTTATCTGTCTGAAAAATATTGTTTGATTATTGAATTGTCAAATCATTTCATTTTTGCTTGTACGCGGTACCCCGAAGGGGTTCAACAGCAGAGCCGGGGGTTGGCGACCAGCGGGAGCCTACCCCCGGTAAGCGCATGAAATGGGGCCGAACCCCAACGGGGTTCAACAGCCTTCGGGTTGCCGGCCGCTGGTTCCGAAAGCTGTTGAACCCCGTTGGGGTTTGGACGGTGCAGGTCATTTTACCGGGGGTAGGCTCCCGTTGGTCGCCAACCCCCGGCTCTGCTGTTGAACCCCTTCGGGGTACCGCGTACAAGCAAAAATGAAATGATTAAACAATTTAACAATTTAATAATTCAACCAACCATGCACCCCACGCTTCCGCACTTCCGCCACACCCAATCGGGCCAGTTTTTTTTGATGGCCGGGCCGTGCGCCATTGAGGGCGAAGACATGGCCCTGCGCATTGCCGAGCGCATCCGCGACCTTACCGATAAGCTCCAGATTCCGTACATCTTCAAGGGTTCGTACCGCAAGGCCAACCGCTCGCGGCTCGACTCGTTCACGGGCATCGGCGACGAAAAAGCGCTGCGGATTTTGCAGAAAGTGGGCCGCGAAATCGGGGTGCCGACCGTGACGGACATCCACGAATCGGGCGAAGCCGCGCTCGCGGCCGAGTACGTCGATGTGCTGCAAATACCGGCGTTCCTGTGTCGGCAGACCGATTTGCTGGTCGCCGCCGCTGCCACTGGCAAGGTCGTGAACGTCAAGAAAGGCCAGTTTCTCAACGGCGAAGCCATGCAGTTTGCCGTGGACAAAGTGCGGGCTTCGGGCAATGAGCACGTCATCCTCACCGACCGGGGCAACTCTTTCGGCTACGCCGATTTGGTGGTCGATTTTCGGAATTTGCCCGCCATGCAGCGCTTCGGTGTGCCCGTGGTGATGGACGTGACGCACTCCTTGCAGCAGCCCAACCAGGCCAGCGGCGTGACGGGCGGCCAGCCGGCACTCATCGAAACCATCGCCAAAGCGGCCATCGCCGTGGGGGCCGATGGCCTGTTTATTGAGACGCACCCCACGCCCGCCACCGCCAAGTCCGACGGCGCTAATATGTTGCCTTTGGACCAGTTAGAGGCCCTGTTGGTGAAGCTGACGCGGGTACGCGAAGCCGTGCGGTAACGCGGGTTTTCAACCCGCGAGTGCGGCCAAAACAGCGGCGGAGCGGCCCTATTCGCGGGTTGAAAACCCGCTTTACGACCCGCGTTACAGCCGCAGCGAGAAGTGCTGTTTGGGCTGCTTCTGCCGGAAAAAAACCAGCCCGACCCAGAACAAGTCCACTGTCAAAGTCACGGCCGGGTGGGCTTTGATTTCGTCCCAGGCTGCTTCCATTTCGGCCGACCAATGAATGTCGTCGAACACGAAAACCGAGTGCTCGTGGGCTTGCGCCAGGCACTGCTGGAAGTAGCGGAGCGTGGGTTCGCGGCGGTGGTTGCCGTCGAAGAATACGAAATCGAGCGGGGCTGGCAAGGCCGCCAGGGTAGGAGCGAGGGTGAGGTCGATGTTGCCCTCAACGAGCTGAACATTTGCCAGATGCAGCGCGGCGAAGGTGCGGCGGGCGGCGGCGGCCACCTGCGGGCAGCCTTCGAGCGTGACGACGTTGGCCCGCGAATCGGCGGCGGCCAGATAAGCCGCAGTGAGGCCCAACGACGTGCCCAACTCCAGCACCGTGGCCGGCCGGAAATGATTGACGAGCCGAAACAGCAACTGCGCCAGCCGGGCGGGTTTGGCGGCAGTGCGGGCGATGGCGGCCACCCGCCGCTGCCGGCCCGCCCCAGTCTGCGAGCCCGCTCCGAAATCGGTCACGGTCAGCTTCTCTGAGCTGTTCAGCAACGCCCGGCGTTGCTGCTCGATGCGCTCAAAGGCCGCAAAATCGCCGCTGTGGCGGATAACGGTGGTGTACAACCCGTACACGAACGGCGAATGCAGCCCGTGCTCGTTGCCCGAACGGAGCCAGAAACGCAGGTAAGAGAAGGCTTGGAACAAGCTGTTAGCCATTCGCTGGTAGCTGTTTAGAAAGTCGGTTGAGGCCACAGGCGGTGCGGGCGGGCGG
>JANYFQ010000569.1 GCA_025362615.1 Hymenobacter sp.
GTCAGCACCGCCCCGAACGGAAACAAGCACAGCGCCGTCACCACCGCCGGGGGCCACACGCGCGGCTCCAGCACCTCGGTCCAACGCAGGCGCAGCAGGCCCAGGCTAAACTTTTCGCGTTGCGCCACGGGCAGCGTTTCGGTGAGGGTGCCCTGCACCAGCACCGATAGCAGCGCCACCAGCGAGGAGGTATAAAACAAGATGTTGAGCGAGAACTGCGTCGCCAGCCACGAGCCCAACGCCGGCCCGGCGGCCATGCCCAGGCTGCCCGTTACGCCGAGCAGGCCCATCGCCTCGCCCCGCCGCTCCACCGCCACAATGTCGGCCACGTAAGCCGCCGTGCCCGTGGGCTTGAAGCCCGTGCTAAAGCCGTGCAGCAGCCGCAGCCCCAGAAACCCGCTCACGCTCAGCGCCACGGGGTAAAAAAAACCGCACAAAAAGCACACCACCGACCCAAACACCATCACCGGAATGCGCCCCACGGTATCGGCCAGCTTGCCCGAAAACGGCCGGCTCAGCCCCGCCGTCAGCGTAAAAAGCGCGATGATGAAGCCTTTGTACTCGCCCCCGCCGAGTTGCGTGAGGTGGTCGGGCAGCTCGGGCAGCAGCAGGTTGAAGCTGAGAAAAAACAGGAAGGACGACAGGCACATCAGCCAGAAGCCGATGGAGTAAGAACGGGGCAAGGCTTAATTATTAATTGTAAATTATGAATTATGAATTTGCCGACGAATATCCTCGGATTGAATGACTAAAGCGGTTTCCAAAACAGTGTACCGCCAACCTGGAAACTGCTACACAAAGTGCGGGTTCGGTTCAAACGAGTTTGCCGGGTCATTGACCCAACACCAGCTTCAAGCTCCTGCAAAGGTCGGGCATACGGGCGGGCACCGCGCGTGTTTGGCACCAAAAACCCCCAACGCGCCCTACTTTCGCCCTGTGAAGCGGAAGCCTAAGCCCCAATTCATGATTCATAATTTCTAATTCATAATTGGCAAAAAAATGACCCTCTCCGGCAAAGTTGCCCTCGTCACCGGCGCCTCCAAAGGCATCGGCCGCGCCATCGCCCAGCATTTTGCCCAGCTCGGGGCCGAAGTGGCGTTCACCTACCTCTCGTCGGTCGAGAAAGGCCAAGCCCTTGAGGCCGAGCTATCGGCCCACGGCACCAAAGCCAAAGGCTACCGCTCCGATGCCGCCGACTACGCCCAGGCCGAGCAGCTCATCAGCGACGTGGTGGCCGACTTCGGCAAGCTCGATATCCTCGTCAATAACGCCGGCATCACCCACGACGGCCTGCTCATGCGGATGAGCGAGGAGCAGTGGGACAACGTGTTGCGCGTGAACCTCAAGTCCGTCTTCAACCTCACCAAGGCCGCCACCAAGCCCATGATGCGGGCCAAAGCCGGCGCCATCATCAACATGACCAGCGTGGTGGGCATCAAGGGCAACGCCGGGCAGGCCAACTACGCGGCCAGCAAGGCCGGCATCATCGGCTTCACCAAGTCGGTGGCCCTGGAGCTGGGCTCGCGCAACATCCGCTGCAACGCCGTGGCCCCCGGCTTCATCGAAACCGAAATGACCGGTGCGCTCGACCCCAAGCAAGTGGACGAGTGGCGCAAGGCCATCCCGCTGCGGCGCGGCGGCTCGCCGGAAGACGTGGCCAAAGCCACCGCGTTTCTGGCTTCGGACGATGCGAGCTACATCACCGGGCAGGTGTTGCAGGTGGACGGCGGGATGCTGACGTAGGCCCCGGCAGCGGGGCCGCCCGGCGCTCGGCGGCTTATAGGCTGTCGAGGTGGTCGAAGGTGAAATTGGGCAGGTCGCGCAGGGCGTTGTAGGTGCCCACCCGCAACTCCTGAAACGCCTTGCGGCTCGTCGCGTCGGGGCCGCTGAAGCTGCCGCTGGTGCCGGGGTTGAACACGGCCCGGCGGGTGCGCGGCGGTTCGCGGGGGTTGCGGGTGGTGGTCCATTCCTCGTTGAAGTCGCGCGTGTCGAGCACGGGCAGTGCCGTGCGCCGGCCGTCGGGGGCCACGTCGTAGTACTGCTGGTCGATGCGCCCGTACTCGTCGGCGAACTGGGTGAAGAGTACGCCCGTGGGCGGGATGCGGTAGAGGCGGCGGCCATTTTCGAGGGTGGGCGCGGCCCCGTCGGGCTGGTTGTACACCACCTGCACCCGCCCGCTGTAGCCAGCCGGAAAGAGGAAGGTTTCAGGCGCGGGGCGGGTGAAGTATTCTTGTGCGGCGGCCAAAGCACCGAGCAGGCCGGCCACCAGCAGCACGGCCAGCGGCCCCGCCAGCAGGCCCCGCACCACGGCCCCGGCCGTGGGTTTGGCCACCGGGGCGGGCAGGCCCCAGCTCAACAGCCCAAGCTGTGCCGCCGCCCCGGCCACCCACGGGTAGAAAATGGAGAAGCTGAAGGCCCCCACCGAGGGCCCCAGCAGCAGGGCCACGCCGTAGGCCCAGCCCAGGGCCAGCAGGCCGGCGGCCAGCACCAGCCCGCCCAGGCGCAGGGCCAGCGGCCGGCCCCGCAGCGGGGCCACCAGCGTCGGGCCGGCTCCGGCCAGCCCGGCGGCCAGGGGCACCGTCCAAAACAAAAAGGCCGAGGTGTCGCCGCTGCCGAAGCCATCCTGCCGGTAAAGCGCCCCGGCTACCACCGCCAGCGCGGCGGCCAGGTGCAGCAGCCCGCTCAGGAGCCGTATGATGATGGGATGGCGCATGGCGGACGAAGGTAAGGCAGTGGCCCAGCGTGAATGCGGGTGTTCAAGGTTACGTTGCGGCAACTGCTGACTGCACAACCCGGCTGCCGTATTTTTGCCCGCACCCCTGCGCCCTTCCGATGCCGACGTGGCCCGCGCCACTGCCTTTCCGGCCTCGGACGAGAGCCGCTACGGCACGGGCCAGGTGTAACACTTTTGACTCACTGAAGCTGTTTAGAAAGTCGGCGTTGGTGCGGGCGGGCGG